>JAYVSP010000106.1:0-10795 GCA_043775215.1 Planctomyces sp.
GCCTGGGACTCATTTCAGATTTTGTGTTTCGGATTTCCTTTGGATTTGGTTCTTCGGATTTAGGATTTTGTGTCAGGAATACAACGTCTTCGGCCTTAACGATATAAGCGAGTACAACGAAGAACTGCCGCTTGGAGGAGGCGCAGGTGAGGGCAAGAGATTTACCTTGGAAGTCCAATTCCGGGACGCTGACTGACGAGGAGCACGAGGAGTTGGAGGACTTTGGCCGAGCGAAGATGCAAGCGCGGATGTCGAAAGCCCAACTGTTGTGGAGTCTTGCGCCCTTGATTCACGCTCCACTGTTGACGTGGTATAGTGTTGCGCTTGACTACGAACGAGTCGGCAGTTGGCAGGGGATGTTGCGGTCCAAGGCTCGGCGTTCGTTGTGAGTGGGCAATCAAGTTCGATTGGCGAGCAAGAAGTGACGACCATCACACAACCTCAAAGTCTTTGAAGAGATCGCTGAATTCTTGGCGAGGTTTCCTGCACTCGAGGAAATGCTCGCCTTTCGCCCGTCGGTGAAGACGCAAAGCACTTGAGAATGTCTGATCTGGCAAAAAAAACTTTGACGGCGAGTGTTTGGGTTGGGATCGAAATTCTGGTCTACATCGGAAATCGTTTTTGGCAATACGCCGAGGATTTGAATCCCGAGTACAAGACAGCAGAAGTGATTCGCGATGTGATGAAATTCGTCGAATCACACAAAGGCAAATGGCTGCTGTTCCTCGCCATTCTCGGGGCCGAATTCCCATCGGCAGCGGACGAGGTGGTCAAGACAAAACGCGTCGCGAAGAACGTCGTCATCATTGTGGCTGACGATCTGGGAATGCAACTCGGTTGCTATGGCGACAAGCAGGCGCAGACGCCGAACATTGACCGTTTGGCGGCGGAGGGTATGCGATTCACGCGAGCTTACTGCACAACCGCGAGTTGCAGCGCGAGCCGGTCCGTGCTGATGACCGGGCTGTTCAATCACGCGACCGGCCATTACGGGCATGCTCATGGCGACAACCACTTCGCGACGTATGACTCGGTAAGATCGCTGCCGGTGATCCTGACCGAGGCCGGTTATCGCACGTGCTCGATTGGCAAGTATCACCTCGCACCAGAGGCAACTTACCGCTTCGAGGCTTATCGCAACGAGGGCATTCAGGGCGCGAGGAACTCGGTCCGCATGGCCGAGAACGCGAAAGCCTGGATCGCCGAGAACGACTCGCGGCCGTTCTTCCTCTACTGGTGTTCGACCGACCCGCACCGAGCGGCTCAGGGATTCGCAAACTCGCCCAAGGACGACGCCTACCCAGGTATTACGCCGACGCGTTTTCAGGCGGAAAAAATGCAAGTTCCTTCGTGGCTGCCGGACGCTCCCGAAGTGCGCCAAGAGTGGGCCGAATTCTACGAAGCGACCAATCGCTTCGATCAGGGAGTCGGCACGCTGACCCAAGCCTTAAAAGACACCGGTCACTGGGACGATACGCTCATCATCTTCCTCAGCGACAACGGCCCGCCTTTCCCTGGTGCGAAGACAAACCTCTATGACCCTGGTGCCCGATTGCCGTTGATTGTCCGCGATCCAGCTCGTAGTACAGGCGGCTCGCCTGAGTCTGGGCGAACCACCGATGCACTCGTTGCTTGGGTAGACATCACGCCGACGGTCCTCGACTGGTGCGGCGTCACACCGAAGCCCGCCCCCCCGATCGTTCCGCGCGAGAACGGCGGTTCGCCCGAAGGAGCACGGCCGGCCAAGAACGCCAAGACTCAACCGGTCCCGTTCCACGGCCGCTCATTCGTGAAAGCGCTTGCCCATGAGAATGCGGCCAAGAATGGCTTCGACGAAATTTTCCTCTCGCACACGTTCCATGAAATCACGATGTACTATCCAATGCGAGCCATGATCTCCGGCCGATACAAGCTGATCTTCAACATCGCTCACGAACTTCCGTACCCATTTGCCTCCGACTTATATGCCTCGCCCACATGGCAAATGGCGTTGAAGAACAAGCTGCCGGTCTATGGCCTGCGAGCCACCTCTGCATACATCCATCGTCCACGATTTGAACTATTCGACCTCAAAGCCGACCCTGATGAACTCCACAACCTCGTCGACGACCCAGGACAAGCGAAACGGCTCGCCGAACTGCAAGGAAAACTCAAAGCTTGGCAACAACAAACCCGCGATCCGTGGGTGTCGAAATGGGAATATGAATAACAACCGCTCATCCATTCGCCGTTGTCGTTCGTATCTCCGAGGCAAGCAACCGCGACAAATCAAAGGAGACTATGAATTGCAACCCGCGTGACGGTTGCCTGAACACGTCTTGAGTTACGGTCGCTGCTGACCGGATTTCATTGAGGCTGCCGAATTCGCCCAGAACTGCGCCTGCGGGAAAAGTCCCAGGCTATTATAGAGTTCGACGAGTTTCCGCCGGATAGCAACGTCATTCGGCTTGCGAGCCGCTTCCGTTTCTAGACTGTTGATTAGTACTTTTGTACGGCGCAGTTTCTCGTGCCGCGCCAGGTGTTTGCTGGCATTTGGCTCATCACCGAGGCGGGCATAGGCTTGACCCACCAGATAGTGACCGTCCAGGGAGGTCGGATCTTTTTGCAGAGCGCGGTTAAAGGCTGCAATCGCCAGCATCAATTCAGAACCTGACAACAGAATTTTCCCCCGCAGGAGCAGTGCCGCGGGATTATCAGGATCACTGTGCAGCAGCGTGTCGAGTTGTCCGAGCGCGGCATCGGCCCGACCTTCGATGTAGAACAATCGCGCGGCAGTTAATTTCAGTTCTGGCTCGCGCGAGCGTTCCGCTTCGGGAATGTGGTCAAACTGCTCCCGCGCAGCCTCAACATCGCCGAGTTGGATCAGCTTGTCGACGAGTTTTCGCCGCGCGCCGGGATCGTCAGGAGATCGTTCTAGCAGATTGTGGTAGGCGATGATCGCCAACTCCGTCGCCCCCCGGTCGTCATAGACGAAGCACATCAGTCGCCAAGGTTGCGGATCGTGTGGTGCGAGCCGGCTCCATTCCTGGCAGCATTTCAGCACGTCCTCCGTCAGCCCCAGATCAAATCGCATCAAGGCGGCAGTTCGTAGCGTCTGTTCTCGCGAGTCCGTTCTTGCGAGGGCCGCATCGACTAAACTTGTGGCGGCGTCGTAGCGCTGCGCCAGGAAGAACAACAGCGCGGCGTGATCCAGGTCGGCCGCGGGACAATCGGACAATCCCACGCTGTTCAGCAACCGTTTCGCCTGATCGGGTTCGTCGGTCGTCCGTGTTGCCGCCAGCAACAGGCGTGCAGAATTCATTTCGCGGCCCGATCCGGCGAGATACTGCTCTAACAGCGCGGCCGCTTGCGGCAGAGCATTCGACGGTGCCATCGCTCCCGCCGCCGTCCGTTGGGTCGCATCCGAATCGGCGGCGACGACAGCGACGAGACGGCGTGCCTCTGCCAACCACGGTTCTGGATCGGAACGAGCCGCGAGGCGGAACAATTGCCAGCCGCTGACGGCGATGAACAATCCCGCCGTGCCGAGCAACCATCGCCGTGGCACAGGTCTGCGCAACCGGTCAGGGGTCAGGTCTTCAAATTTCATTTTTGGCCTCGCGCTCCGTCCCTGGCTCTCATCTCACACTGCCATTCCAACCCGTTTCAACGGGATTGTCCGTCCCCTTCGACAAGCTCATGCGTCGTTCCCAATGTCCGTTGAAAATAGAGTTCCGTCGCGCCGCACGGCCAGACGACCGTGACGTCCACAGGGGAGTCCGTCGGCAGTGCGAACAGCGGACGCAGATCGCTTTGCGACAAATAACCTCGGCCCGAAGCGATCCACTGCGTCCACGCGCGATCTCCCGTCCGTACCGTGACGCGAGCACCAAGTGCTTCACTGTTGGACTGACTCCCACGCAACTGTAGCCGCACCCAGTGAGGCGGCGTCTGACGATTGCGCAGCAGCACGACCGGTTCATTCTGGTGCATCACCACCAGGTCTGGCGCTCCGTCATTGTCGATATCTCCCACCGCGGCACCGCGTCCGGGATGCCGCCTGCTGAAATAGGGTCCGCCGCGCTGCGAAATTTCCTCAAACCGCTGGCCCCGCAAGTTCCGGAACAACTGCGGCGGCTGACGATACGGGCACTCGGACGCCTCGTAAAACACATGCCCGTTGATGACATACAGGTCGGGCCAGCCGTCGCCGTCGAAGTCCGCGAAGCCACCGCCGAAACCGACCCACCGCCGAGACGGACCCGCCAGCCCGACGCTTTCAATCACGTTGACGAAGCCCCGATGCTGGTCGCCGCGCAGCAGGGCATTGTCCTGCTGCGTGAAGTTCGTATAGAACAAGTCGGGCCGGCCGTCTCCGTTGAAGTCGCCGACGTCCACACCCATTGAGCCTTCACGCTCGCCGGCCAGCGAGTACGCCACGCCCGCCAGTGCCCCGCGCTCTTCCATCGGGAATTGGGAGCCGCCGAAATACAGTTGGTTCTCCTGTGCATCATTCGCCACGAACCAGTCGAGCCATCCATCCGCGTCGAAGTCGACCGCCAGCACACCCAGCCCGCGCATGTCGGAACGCAAACCGGCAACGGTGGAGACATCGTCAAAGGTTCCATCTCCTCGATTGTGCCACAGCCGGTCTTGTCGTCCGGCATAAGCGTTCGGCGGGCACACGTCGCGACGCTGCCCTGACAATTCATCAAACAGACACACTCGTGCTGATCCGGGCCGCCAATCGGCATAGGCGGTGACGTACACGTCGAGCCAGCCGTCGCGGTCATAGTCGCCGAAAGCGGCCGCCGTGAACCAGTCGCGCTGGTCCAGCCCGGCCGATTGTGTGACGTCTTCGAATCTCGCCCCTGCTCGATTCAGATACAGCCGGCAGCCTCCAAACCCGGTTATCAGCAGATCGGGCCAGCCGTCTCGATTGACATCACCGACAACGCAGCCATGCGTATACAAATCGTCTGATCCCAGCCCGACATTCGCCGTGACGTCGGAGAAGCGCCACTCGCCGTCATTGCGAAAGAGTGCGCCCGATCGCCCCTGCACGGCCGCGGCAGACGGTTCCAACGTCCCGCCGCCGTTGCAGAACAGATCCAGATCGCCGTCCCGATCGAAGTCGAACAAGGCCACGCCGCCTCCGACAGTTTCGAGCAACGTGTAGGCTGCGGCCTCGCAGCCATTCTGATACGAAAACCGAATCTGTGAATGTTCGGTCATGTCTTCGAACCAGTCGTCGGCTTGCGGAGCGCGCGGCGTGTCTTCGCTCGGCTGTTCGGACGGCAGCCGAGCCAAGCGGATCGTCGGACGATTTGCTACTGGTAACGTCCGTGCAACATCGGGACGACGCACCGTGGACGCGGTGGGTGTTTCGGGCGGCGACCCACAACCGGATTGCACGAACACGATCAACAGCGCAATTCGGAGGATGGGCACTCTTGCCCGTCCCTTCTTCATGACCAAATCCGGACGGGCAAGAGTGCCCCTCCTCCAACAGCTTGCCGCATGGATCACGGGCGCGACTCCTGAACTGGCGGGGCTATTGGTCCTATCACCTTACGCCAAGAGTCGGCTTTCTTTTGCAGCCCGAGTTGGTCGTAAATCCGTATCATCTCCATTCGCGCCTCGATGTCTTGGGGATTTCTGGCGGCTCGCGCTTCCAGATTGAACAGGTTGCTCTTGATGTTCGACAATTGGCGGTAGACCACAAACATCTGTTCGCCCTCCGACGGGCGACCGCTGCGATGATAGACCTGCCCAAGAACATACCGGACTTCGTGATTCAACGGCTCGATGGCGATCACTCGTTCCAGAGCCGCCATCGCGGCTTCGAGATCACCCTGCTCAAATTGGATCTTGCCCTGAAGGAACAGCGCCTCGGGATCATCGGGATTGGCCTGCAAGGCCGGCGCGATCTTTGGCAGAGCTCGCTCGGCGTCCCCCTCCTGGTAGAGCAGGCGGGCTTCGAGCAACGGATCGTCCTGGGATAATCCGGGCCAATCGTGGAGAAGTTTGTCAAACTCGCTGCGTGCCTCCGCGAGGCTCGCCGACTTCAGCAGGAAACCGATCATGGCCTCCCGTTCGAGGAGTTTCTCGGCGGGACTGCGGGCCAATACTTCCCGATAATTTGAGACGACGTTGATCCAGTCGCTGCGACTTTCATAGACGCTGGCCGCCACCATCCAGGGACGCGGATCACTGGGAGCCAGTTGACTGAGTTCGCGACAATGTGCCAGCACGTCCTCGTGACGTCCGGAGTCAAAGCGAATGACCGCCGCCGCCCGCAGCGCATGTTCTCGATCAGCCCCGATGCGTTCGATCGCCGCAGAAATCAGACGATCGGCACTCGGAAAATCATTCACATGAAACGCCACCAGAGCCGCCGCCGTCAGCTCCCTCGTCGAACACTCGGCCAGCGAAATGTAGTCCAACGCGCGCGGCGCATCGACGGGGCGGCCTTCGTACCAGTCGCACACTAAAAGCAGCAGCGTCACCGAGTGTGCGTCACGAGTGGATCGTTGGCGGTAAACCTGCAACACCTGTTTCGCGCGGCGAACCTGACGCAGCGAGGGAGCGGTTTCGGCTCCGTTGGCATCGGCCTGAAGCAGGTGCCGAGCCTCGCTCAACAACGGAGCCGAATTGTTGAAGAAGCACGTTCCCAAAAAAACCGCCGGGGCCAGCAACAGCAGCCCCCCCCTCCACGCCCAGTGCCAGAAGACGTGGGAAGACGACCGGTCAGGGGTCAGGTCTTCAAATTTCATTTTTGGCCTCGCACTCCGTCCCTGACTCTCATCTCACGCGGTCATTCCAACTCACCTTGCATCCTTTTCGTGAAGCCAAAAATGAAATCTGAAGACCTGACCCCGGCCCCTGCGCAAGGTGTGTCGTGCTCGCCGAAAGCTGATCAGAGGGGCTGCCCGGTCCCTTCACGAAGGACATGAGTTCTGCGTTGCTCCAGGTTGGGGAAACGTTCGCGGCGACCTCGAGGCCACTGCACGATCACAACAGCCGGTGAGTCGTTCGGCAAGGGAAAGAGAACCCGCGGATCGCACGACGACAAATAGCCCCCCGCCACTCGCACCCAGCGGACCAGCGCGCGATCCTCCATTTCCAACGTGACCCGCGCCGCGACGGCGGTGCGGTCCGAATCGACGCCCGCCAATTGGAGACGAACCCAGCGTTCTGCCGGTATCTGATTGGCCAGCACTGCCGCGGGATCATTCTGATGGGCGACGACAATGTCGGCAGCGCCGTCGTTATCAAGATCACCAACCGCGACGCCTCGCCCGGCTTGCGGCACGCTGAAGTAAGGTCCGCCACTGTCGCTGATTTCCTCGAAGCGCTGGCCCATCTGACCTCTGAACAACTGCGGTGGCTGAAAGTAAGGTGCCTTCGTGCTGTGATACAGGACATGGCCGTTGGCGACAAAGATGTCCAGCCAACCGTCATGGTCGAAATCTTCCAGGACCGTACCGAAGCCCACCCATTGCCACGATTTTCCCGAGAGCCGCGTGGTGATGGTGACATCCGCAAAACTGGTTCCCTTCAGGTTCTGGCACAGCGAGTTGTCTTCTTCCGTGAAGTTCGTGTACCACAAGTCTGGCCAGCCATCCCCGTTGACGTCGCCAAAGTCGAGACCCATCGACCCCTGGTCCCGGCCTTCCGGAGATGCGGCCACTCCCCAGGGTTGAGCAACCGATTGAAACTTCAAGTCCGGCCCTCCGAGAAACAGAAAGTTCTCCTGAATATCGTTGACGACATACAGGTCCAACCAGCCATCGGCGTTGACATCCAGCGCTGAGGCACCAAAGCCTCGGCCAGGGATGGCCACGCCGCTGCTGAGCGAGACATCTTCGAACGTGCCGTCGCCCCGGCCGCGCCACAATTGATCCGGCAACCCGGCGTAAAGATTCGGACCGCAATCATCGCGCTGCCCAGACACATCCTTGCAGATCTCGCCGGGAACGGGTTTCCAATCCACATAGGTGACGACAAACAAATCGAGCGTTCCGTCGCGATCGAAGTCGGCCCAAACAGCACCCGTGTTCCAAGTACGGCAAACCAAACCACTGGCTGCGGTCGCATCGTCAAATGTGCCGTCCTGCCGGTTGTGAAACAGATGGCAGCCGCTGTAGCCGGTCACCAACAGATCGGGAAACCCGTCGGCATCATAATCACCAACCGCGGCACCATGCGTGTAGAGGTCGGCGACGGCCAACCCGGCGAAGGCAGTCACATCGGTGAATGACCAATTCCCCTCATTGCAAAACAACTTTGAAGGCCGGCCGCGAATCGTGATGTCCGGTTTTCCCAGAGTGCCGCCCTGCGGAAAAAAGAGATCCAGGTCACCATCGCGATCGTAATCGAACAGGGCGACACCTCCGCCGACGCTTTCGAGGATGGTGTAGTAGCCCTGCTCGTTCCCATCCCGATAGACCGCGTCGACTCCACCGACCGGCGGCGAGAACCAGTCGCCCGTCGCCGACGGGCGCATCTGCGTATGACGCGGCTTACGATGCGGAAGTTCGCGAATCTCCGGCGGCAGCGTATCTTCTATCGCCCCGGCGCTCTTCAACTTCGCGGCAGGCGGAACTGTTGCCACCGGCGGCCCCGCGTCTTGGCAACCCGAAAGCAGAATCGAGAGGATCAGGAGCGCAAAGAACAACAGCAGATGAGAGCCAGCGAGTTTTCGCGTCTGATCGACGAGCCGCTTAAGTGTAGTCCGCTCTCGCCGAGAGCGGAGACGGCAAGCGAAGCTTGCCGCGAAGCCCACTCTCGTCGAGAGTGGGCTACACTGACCGGCAGACAGAGACATCGTCCCACCCAGTTATTTCTGCTCCGGCTTCTTGACGGTGATCTCGAATTGATTGGGTTTCGATTCGACGGTGAACTTGAGACCTGACGTTGCCCGGTCCCCATACTTAGGATCGATCAAGGGCTCAGAGGCATACGGGTTCTTGTCGTCTTTCTTCGAGACGACCGCACCAAGGATCGCCACCTCATAGTTACCGGGGGGAGCTCCATCGCCGCCGCCCTCTTTGAAGGTGCTCAAAACAAACGTTCCATCCTCCTGAAGTTGCCCTCGGGCCGTAACCTTATCGGAAGAAAAAATAACCTCGCCGACCTTTAGAGCGCCTCCACCATCAATCTGTACTTTGCCTTTCACCGGATACGTTGGCAGTGCATTGCCGCCGCATCCAGCTCCGGCCGCCAAAAGAACCAGAAACAAGCCGCACCATCTGGATACTATCATGCCCAAGCCTTTCCAACGCGAGATAAAGTTCGGACTCGCTGCCCTGTAGTAGAAGACGACGCAACCGCCGATTTCGTTCGATATCGGCAGCTTTGCCAAGCCACGATCCAAAACCGCAAATCGGACCTAGTACTCTCCGACTGGGTTGCCGTCATTTCGGCGAGCCAAATTATCCTGCACCGCCGACGAAATCGTCGTGGCGATCCCGCGCACCGCGCCGTCTCCCATCAGGAAATGTGTGGTCCCCGAATGCCAACTTCCAAATCCCCATTGTGGGGTGGCACCATTAGTACCGCGACCATTGCCGGCGGTCACTATGCGAGCACCCGTCACCAGAGGAACGCGAATGTTCCGCATGGCACTGAGCTCCGTCCAGCCGCTTCGGAAGCTGTAAATCACGCTATCGCCCATGCGCTGATCGCCCCCGCCGCAAGTTTCGTACGTGTTTGACGCCTCGTACTTCTCGCCAATAAAGAGAGTGTTCGAAAGCCCATCGGTGACCTTGGAGAATGTATCACGCGGCTTCCAGCCGGCCGCAATCGCAGCTGCGCCTCCGGCGATATTGCTCGGCGACTGAAATTTCGCCGGACGCATCGCGTGCTGCTGGTCCGCCACATAGTTGTGATGGGCGTAGTGATAGAACATGGCATCGCCCGCGTTGGCGTTGTTGTTCCAAATGACTGCGGCGTAGTCTCCCTTCGCACCCAGAGATCCGGTGGCACTCATACCGCCCCCTGGTGACGTGCAGAAGTTGGCTGACGCCGTATGCATACTCGGACAATTGAACGTCGCCAAGCCCGCTCCGGGGCTTTGGAAGACGCCCGTGTTGGGGGCTACCGACATTTCCTTGGTGAAGTCCAATTGCTTGTACAGGTTTGCCTGATCCATGCCAGGCAGCAGCATGACGGCCCAGGATGCCGAACAATAGTTGGCATCGTTCGCACTTTCGACGGTAGGATTCAAGCTCAGCGGCACGATACCGCCTTGAGTTTCGTGGAAGTTATGGACTGCAATGCCGATTTGCTTGAGATTGTTTTTGCACTGCGACCGCCTAGCCGCTTCGCGAGCCTGCTGCACCGCCGGCAACAACAGGGCAATCAAGATCGCAATAATGGCGATCACCACCAGCAACTCAATCAACGTGAACCCAGTGCGTCTTTTCAATACCGATCGAAATGCGAGCTTCATAATTACATCCCTCGGAAAAAAAGGTTCGAACTTACTTAGTTCGGGAAATCCTTGAGGAAAAAGAACTCGGCAGCGAGATTTGTACGAATAAACTACGGGTCATTGATGTGAATGTCAAATGCGTCTTGAATTTGAGTGTCAGAGGTGCGCCACGGCTTGGGGGAGCATCAACTTCGTAGAACGGTTTTTCAAACCGTTCGCCTGGATTGAAAATCCGGGCTATTCAACCCCTTCCTTCGAGTCGGGCCACAGACTAAGGACCGGCGCATCAATAACTGTCCGATGTAGCTGAACTCGCCAGAGTTCAGATCCGAAGTCTGGCGACTTCGGCTACGACAGTTATTGATGCGCCGGTCCTAA
>JAYVSP010000107.1:0-4799 GCA_043775215.1 Planctomyces sp.
GGGGCGAAACTTCGGCGATGACACCGGAGTTACGCCCCGTTGGGGCTTGCCGACGTTCGTCGTTCCGTCACCCAGGGCTGCGCCCTGGGCTATCGAGTCGCGCCCCGTTGGGGCAAGGCCGCGAAACAAAACACACTCATTTTCGGCCTACACCAGATCCCTCCAATATCAACTTTGCATCGCCCGAGTCCGACCCACAATTATCAGGCCCTGCTGAGCGGACGACTCTGGATTGGCAACCGGTTCGCGAGACACGTAACATGCCCAGCGAATTCATGCACTCGCATCGGGACTGACGACGTCATCATGGCTGCTCTACAAATCGCCTGTCCGAAGTGTGGCAAGTCGCTCAAACTGCCGGATCGCAGTTTGCTCGGACGCAAAGGGAAGTGTTCCAAGTGCGGGCACTCGTTCATCCTGGAAGAGCCGGATGAAGTGCAGCTCGAATTGGCCGAGCCGGCTGCGTCGCAGCCGCCGACGGGAACCAGCCCGCGCTGGGTGCCGGACTCCGGCAGCCCGATGCAACCGCCCGTGACGCAGCAACAGTTGCCGCCGGGATATCCGGCCGGAATGCCGCCACAGTGGCCGGCGCAGATGCCGTATTGGGGACCGCCACCCTATTCTGGTCAGCCGTATGGAGGACAAACTTATTCAGGTCAGCCCTATCCCGGAGCACCGTATCCGGGACAGGCTCCGATGCCCCAGTATCCCGTGCCGATGGCTCCGAATTACGGTCAGCCTGCCGCCGTGCCGGCGATGCCGGTGCCGTCTCCGCCCGCAGATTCGCTTCCCTTCGAGCCGGAGCCGCCGTCTGATGCGAGTCCATTTGCGGGATTTGCTGAGTCCGGTCCGAGTGCGCTGCCAACGATGGATGACGAGCCGCCAATCAGTGCCTCGCGCTACAAGCCTCGCCAGCGAAGACAAATCACGCAGGCGCAGATTACGGCTGCGGTGATCGGCTTGGTGCTGCTGGTGTTGGTCGGGAGTGCGCTGGCGTTTCGCGGTTCGCTGTTCGGTTCCGGAAAGGCCAACTCCAAGGCGTTGGCAAAGGAAGGGATCAATCCCTCGAATGAGTCGGACGACTCGTCCTGGGAACCTCCACTGCCGATTCGGCCGACGAAGGGCGATCCGCTCGAACTGTTTTGCATGCCGTATGGTGTGACTGCGGTTGTACATCTGCGACCGGCAGAATTGTGGCAAGAGCGTTCGCAAGGAGAAGAGTTTCGTTTCTGCTTCGGCCCGCTCGGCGAGTGGCTAGAAAAGCAGATTAAGGAAGTTTGCAAGTACGATCCGGCGCAAATTGAAGAGGTCACATTCGGCCTGCTCCCCAGCGTTGTCGGCGAGCCGATGCAGGTTGCCGCGCTGGTACGACTCAAAGAGCGGGTTCAGAAAACGGACCTCATCAAAGCGTTCAAAGGGGAGTACAACGAAACCGGAGGTCAATATCCCGTTTACCTCGGCGAGCAGTACGCCTATGTCATCAAAGACCTGCAAACATTCGCGGTGGCTCCCAAGTTGAAGCAGGCGGAGATGGCCGAATCAGTCAATCGGCCGAACGCTCAAGCACCTGGACTAGAAGCGCTGCTCAAGCTGACCGACCGGCAGCGGCACTTGGTGGTGATGTTCGAACCGTCGATGATTGGGGCTCATGTGCAGTTCGTGTTGCCGCAAGAATTGCTGCCGTTCGCCGACCATTTCTTGGAATTCTTCAACTCGAAGCAGATCGAGACGGTCGCCTGGAGCCTGCATGTCGGCAACGAGAAGTTTCATTCGGAGTTGCTGCTGCGGAACAAGACGTCCGTGACCAAGACCGCCTTGCAGAAACAGATGAAACAGAAGCTCGACAAGTTGCCGCATGAGCTGGCCGACATGATTCGCGGCTACATGGACCCGCAAACGCTCGGCCCGCGGCAGATCATCGGTCGCTTTCCGGCGATGATGAAAGTGTTCTCGATGGCCACGCACACGTCGTCGGGCGACCGTTACGCCGCGCTCTCCACGTCGCTTCCGGAACGAGCCGCCCCCAATCTGGCAATCGGCGCGTTGCTGACTTGGGACGAATCGACTCGCACCAATTTCAAGAAGTCCGCCGCTACTCCCGACAAACCGAAAGAGACACTGACGAAACTGCCAGACTTGGTCGCCGACCGTCTGAAACAGCTCAAGGTGGAAATCGAATTCAATCGCGTACCGCTGCAAGACTGCTTCAAATTCATTTCGGATGAATGCAAAGTCGAGATCGACATTGATGGCGACGGACTCAAAGCCGCGGGCTACACGAAGAACATGCCGCAAACCATGACGCTGGGAAAAATCAGCGGGTTGGAAGCGGTCGCGGCCATCCTTCAACGCTATGCCAAAGAAAAAGTCCCGATGGTGCTGGTCATCCAGGAAGACAAAAAGAAAGCTCTGATCACGACGAAAGAATTCGCTGAAAAGGGCAATCTCACGCCGGCCGAACTCCCTGACGTGAAAATGAAATGATGCGGGTGTCGTCAGCATCTATTCGTCGTGTCCTTTGATTCGTCGTTATCGGCCAACCTCGAACGCAGACAGATCACGATGAATCAAAGGAGACGGCGAATCGGACAGTCAGCACCCGGTTACGACATTCGGATTTCTTGCAATGCCCGTCGTTCAATTCCAATGTCCAAACTGTCAGGCTCCGCTGCGGCTGGAGAACCGAGCGTTGTTTGTCGGCCGCACGTTCGCTTGTCCTGATTGCCGTGAGACTTTGCTGATCGAGTCACAAGGTTCGACCGGAGTGTCGGCTCGACTGACAAAACCTGAGGTCGGGAGAAACAGAGATGGAGAGGTAGGGAGAGTGCCGACTCATCCCACCACCCCGCCACCTCAACACGCAACCCCGCTTGATCTCGGAGTGCAGCTTCAGCCGCGAACGGCGTCTTGGTACTCGCTCATCGGTCGTCCCGCGTTGGTTGGTTGGAGCGTTGCCGCAATATTTGCGATCACGCTATTCGTGGTGGTGAACTCCGGCAGCGAGCGGCCTTCACGGGACACGATCGTGCTGGCGAACACAAAACCGCGCACGACGCCCGAATCGTCAGCGAAGATCATCGCGAGTGGCCTCAATAGTGCTGAAAAGTCGGTCCCGGCGGCGGCTTCAAATAAAGCCGTTGTCCAGTCTGTCGTGGATCCGAAGCAGGATCAGGCTTCCGCCGAGTTCATTGATCGGGTGAAAATCGCGGATGCACTCACATCGCAACCAGTCCCAAAAGTCACTGCCGAAAAGGCCGCGAAGACCGCTGACGGCGATCTCAAACCGCCACAGAACCCAGTGGTCCCAGTCCCTCTCGCACCCGAACTGCCCAATGAACCGCCGGTTGAGCAACCGCGAAAGGAGACGGCTGAGAGCATCGACCTCAAGCTGCAGCAGAAGATTGTGCGGTTTGATCAACCGAAACCGGTGGCGTTCGTGAAACTGCTGGACGATGTCGAGGCATTGGCCGGAGTCTCCATCGTTTGGGATTTGCAAACCGTCGACGAAGAACAACTTCAAAAGCCAGTCACGCTCAAGTTACAACAAACGACGGTTGGAGAGATTCTCGATGCGCTCCTAATGCAAGTCGGCTTGAAACGACGAGTCGTTGAGGGACGAATCGAGTTGCGGCCCGCACAGTAACCACGGGGTCGGCAGCTCAATAGTGTGTGCCCAAATGAGGGAGCGAGGAGATCTCATCATGGAACTCGATGACGCGATTTGTTACTGCTTTCACATCTCGAAGCGGAAGATTTTCAACTTCTTGCGGATTCATCGTCCTCGCCGGGCCAGTCAGCTTTCCGAGTGCGGCGGTGCGGGAACCGGCTGCGGCTGGTGCGTGCCGTTTCTGAAACGCTACTTCGATGAAGAGATGCAAAAGACCGCTCGGCTGGAAGACTCGCTCACGCCGGAGGAGTACGCTCGTCAACGCGGAGATTACATCAAGGCGGGCCAGGGAACGCCTCCTCCCGGCGCGATTCAAACTCCGGAAGAAAATCATTCGGGCGGCTAATTCACCCGGACAGGAATGCGGCGTGCTTCGGTCTTCGGAGCTTGAGGCAGCAGAACTTCGAGCACTCCGTTGGTGAGCTTAGCCGAGATGTGTTCGTGATCAACCTCATCGCTGAGGATGAACGATCGCAGGAAGTCGCCGGTCTCGAATTCTTGGTGCAGCAACCGTGCGTTCTCCGGGATGCATGGTTCCATGTGGCCAAACAGCGTCAGCTTGTTGTCTTGTACTTGCAGTTCCAGCGTGTCGAGCGAGACGCCCGGCAAGTCAGCTCGCAGCAGCAAACCGGCATCGGTCTCGTAGATGTCGATCGGGGGAGTAAACACCAAACGCTGAGTCGGCGGCGATGCCACCGGGGGAGCACTGGGCGCTGGGCGGGAAAGTTCGCTGGACATGTTGGGCCTCTGAGTTAGTCACCTTGTGCCACCGAGTGGCTGCGAAGTTCAGGTTCCGAAGGCGACGGGGATCTGTCGCGGTTGGGTTTCTGCGGCCTTGGGCAAATGGATTTTGAGGATGCCGTTAGTGAACTCGGCCGTGAGACTCTCGGCGTTGACTCGGTCGGGGATCGAGATGGATCGTTGCCATGTGCCGCGCGGCCGTTCTTGGCGGCGGAAGCGTTCCTCGGCGGCACCGTTTGGGTCGGTGCTGCGGCCTTTCAGCGATAGCACACCATTGGCGATCGTCAGCTCCAGGTCTTCCGATCGGACGCCGGGCACCTCGGCCATGATCAGGTACTCTTCCGGCAACTCATACAAATTCACTAGCGGATACTGACGGCCGAACCGTAGT
>JAYVSP010000108.1:0-12600 GCA_043775215.1 Planctomyces sp.
GACTTGTGCGCCCACATCATTCTGCCCTTCCATCATTCTGCCAACCCAGCGGAGACGAGCAGAATGATGAGAGGGCAGAATGATGAAAAGCAGAAAATCAAATCTCTCGGCTTGCGAATCATCGTCATCGGTTGCGGCTCCGCCGGGTCAAGCTCTTTGCGCCTTTGCGTTGAAAAAAACTGTACTAATCGAGGAACTGATTTCAACGCAAAGACGCAATGGAATCAACATTCATTGCCGACCCTTTGCGGTCTTCTATCCTTTGCGTTGAAATTGCCAACTCTTCGCGGCTTTGCATTGAAATCATTTTTTAGTTTTTCGGTGACGGAGGTCAGCCATGCCGGTTTACCAGTATGAAGCGATGGACAACACGGGCACGGAAGTTAAGAACACGATTGAAGCCGGGTCCGAGGCGGAAGCTCAGCAGAAAATCAAAGAGCAGGGCTTCTTCGTCACCAAGATTGCCGAGAAAGGACGCGGCAAAAAGAAGAAAGAACCGGAAAAGAAAAAGCCCACCGGCGGCCACCAGAAACGAAAGAAGGGTTTCTCGTTCAGCAAGGTGAAGCCCAAGCACCTTTGTACGTTCACCCGCCAGTTGTCGACGTTGCAAGACGCCGGCCTGCCGATTCTGCGCAGTCTGAAAATTCTCGAAGGTCAGTCGAAGCCCGGCCCATTGAAGAACTCGCTGATCGGCGTGATCGAAGACATTGAATCCGGCAGCACGCTGTCCGAAGCCATGTCCAAACAGCCGAAGGCGTTTGACGGCCTGTACTGCAACATGGTCAAGGCGGGTGAAGCGGGTGGTGCCCTGGAAATCATTCTGCAACGTCTGGCCGAATTCAAAGAACGAGCCCAAAGCCTGAAACGCAAAGTCCAGGGGGCCATGATCTATCCCTGCGCCGTGATCACCGTGGCGACCCTGATCGTGGGGTTCATCATGTATTTCATCATCCCGAAGTTTAAGACGATCTTTGCCGGCTTCGGAACCGAACTGCCGGGCATCACCGTGATGCTGATCACGTTCAGCGACGTGGTCGTCAATTACTTCTATCTGTTTCCGGCGATTCCCATCGCCATCATGCTGCTCTTCAAAATCATCCGCAAGAACAAAACGGGCGAATATGTCCTTGACTGGATAGCGCTGAGAATTCCCGTGATGGGCAGTATCATCAGTAAGTCGATCGTGGCCAGAACCATGCGGACGTTGGGCACCTTGGTGGCGTCGGGCGTGCCCATTTTGGAGGGCCTGACGATCTCACGCGACACGGCGGGAAACGCAATTTTTCGCAAAGCGTTCGACAACATCTACGCCGCGATCCGCGAGGGCGAATCCATCGCCACGCCGCTCCGCGAAGCGCGGATCGTGGACGACATGGTGGTCAACATGATCGACGTCGGCGAGGAAACCGGTGCCCTCGACAACATGATGTATAAGATCGCCGACGTCTACGATGAAGAAGTCGGAGTGCTGGTCGATGGCTTGGTCAACCTACTCGAACCGCTGATGGTGATCATTCTGGGTCTTATCGTCGGGTTTATCGTCATCGCCCTCTTCATGCCGCTGGTGAAATTACTCAACGATTTGTCATAACGGCGGTCACAACCAGCCGGCCAATACCTACTTCTTATTGGGGCAATAGGCATTCGCGAAATGCCTATTGGTCTCCAGAGCGAACATCGTCTGTGCAGTGAGGGAGTCTGATCATGCAAGTCCTTTCGCCCCGGCCGGAAATTCGTCGGCTCGACCACGCGGCCACGAACCGAGCCGGCTTCACACTGCTGGAATTGATGATCGTGATTGTGATCATCGCGATCTTGATGGCTCTGTTGCTTCCCGCCGTGAATTCAATTCGCCGTACGGCACGCGATACTGAGGTCCGCAGTGACATCTCGCGTCTTGAGCAGTCCATTACGCAATTCAAATTGGTTTACGGCATCGAACCGCCAAGCCAGATCACGTTGTATGCCGTTCCGGCAGCTTGGGACGCAACCGTAAATAGCAAGCGTTCCAAGGGGCTCATCAGACAATTGTGGCCCAAGTTCGACTTCGGAACGTGTGGTGGAGCAGCACCAACTGGTGTGAGCTTTCCGTTGCTCGGAGCTCCGGCGGTTATTGATTTGAATGGTGCAGAATGTCTCGTATTTTTCTTGGGCGGGATGATCGACAACACGAGTGGTGGTTTCGTCGGTTTCTCGAAAAATCCCGTTCAGCCATTTGCCGTGGCGAGTGGCAGCGGTAGCCGGGAAGGGCCATTCTTCGAATTCAAGGGCGCGAAAAACGGCACCGCTTGGAAGGGGCGTCTGGTCGACGTGGATAATGATGAGGTTCCTGAGTACATGGACACCTTGCCCCAACAGACGAAGCCGTATGCCTATTTTCGGTCCAATGATGCCGGAAGTTATGCATTCGAAGCCGTTGCTTCCTTGGCTCCCTTGATAGCATCCTGGAGAAATACGGACTGTTTGGGTTATGTGATTACCGGGGGCGTTCCGACGTATTCGTCACAATACACGTTGATTGAGCATGCGTATTATCAGACTTTTGTTGCGTCAGATCCGATGGGGCCGGCTGTGGCGGCGCGCAAGAGTTCGGCGTACAAGCCCAAATCGTTTCAAATTATCTCACCCGGAGCGGATGGTCTCTATGGCAGCGGTGGGCCGTTCGACCCAACGAATGCAAGTGCAGTTCCAAAGGATGACAAGGACAACATTACCAACTTCCATTCGGGCAGGTTGGGAGGCTAGTGCCACAACTCACAATTGACCTGCCATGGAATGAGAATTTGCCCCAAAGGGGCGCAACTCGATAGCCCAGGGCGAAGCCCTGGGATCGGTATCACTAGAATTTCCGTAAGCCCTGAAGGGGCGTAACTCCTTTTGGTTTCGCCCCTTCAGGGCTTGGTGTACTGAGACGACTCCACGCCCAGGGCTGCGCCCTGGGCTATCGAGTCACACCCCTTCGGGGCCTAAAAACAGTAGGACTTTCGTTCTGGTGGCAAGTCAATTGCGAGTTGTGGCTAGTGGGCGGCCGGAAGAAATCGGCTCGCTAAGTCGGAATTTCGCACCATCAAGACGCGCGACTCGGCAGCGTCAGGCGAGGGAGGATTGGTCATGAACGCGCGGCGTTCGACACACAATTGGGAGTGTAATGCTCTGCTTAATAGTGAGCAGCGGGCGTTTACGCTTCTTGAGATACTGGTCGTCATCACCATCATCGGCATCTTGATGGGCATGCTCGGCACAGTGATCACGAACTCCTTTCGCAAGGCTCGCGAGGCGGCGACAGCCGCGTTGATTATGAAGATTGATGGATTGCTCGACGAACGAATCAAAGGCTTTGACCGGGCTACCAAGTCACGTGACTTCCAGAGGATCGTTGAGACTCGCAAAAAAGCATTGGAAGCCAACGGCATATTTGGTGTGTCGTTAAAGGTCATCGAAGCCGTGGCCAGAAAAGATTACTTTCGGCAGTTGTTTCCGCAGAGATTTGAGGATCTCGTTGACGGTCAAGATACAAACTGGAATGGGATCGCCGATCCGAGTGAAAGTGCGTTTGGTCCGACAACGAACGCCGTTCCTGATGTCCTGGAACAGGTGCCGGGAGCGGTTCTGGCGAAACTCCAGTCTCAAGGTCCGGCAATACCAACCAACCCGGCTGCCAGTCCTCAACGCGATGTCACCGAAAGTTCCGAGTTGCTTTACTTCATGCTGACGCGGATGGACGTTTTCGGTGTTCCACCGGTTGGGGACTCGGACTTCGGCACGAGCGAAGTTCGTGATACTGATGGCGATGGCCTTTTGGAATTCATTGATGGCTGGGGCCGACCATTGCGGTTCTACCGTTGGCCAACTCGATTGTTGAAACCGAATGGCGTTTATGGCCCCGATGGTGGTCCAGGTGTTGCCGGCACGGATGACCCCGTCCCTCCCTCCCCGGCCAATGGACTTACGGATGACATTTGGGAAATCGGGGTGCTGGGATCGGACGATTATCGTGCGATCAACCCGATCAACATTGCTATTCCGGCAGTGGCCTCTGATCCGAACACGCCCTATCACCTCCCACGTCGAGACTTGGCTGGCCTGCTTATAGATGGGCTGCCCGCACTTCCCGCGACATATAATTCTGGCGGAAGTCAAATTCGATACCGCTATGATACTCTCGATGAAGATCCCGACGATCCCTATGGCTTAATTGTGTCAGAGTTGAAGCGACTTGCGAAGCCAAACGGCGGTACTGCGGGAATCAACGTCCTGGCTTTGGGAGGATACACGGAAGGAATGTATCCGACGTTCGATACCTATCACACACCATTGATTGTCTCGGCGGGTGGTGACGGAGAACTTGGATTGTTCGAGCCGTACTTGCTTGCACCTGGCCAGTTCGGTGTGCTTGCTCAGCCTTTGTATAACGTTGCCGGCGGCAATCCTAACGACGTTCCAGCATCCACGTTTTTAGCGTTGACGGATAACCTCACGAACCGCAATCGGCGTGCGGGAAGGGGGAAGTGATATGAACGGTCTACGAGTCACTTCACGATTTCGTAGCCTGACTCTCCGAGTCGGGCGGCATCTCGCTAAGACTCCCGACTCGGAGAGTCAGGCTACGCGGGCTTCGCTCGGCTTCACGTTGATAGAACTATTGGTCGTTGTCACCGTATTGTTGATCCTAACTGTGATGACGATTTCGACGATCGACTTTACGTTCATGTCGGAGCGTGTGAAGGCGGGGTCTCGGCAGGTGCAGTCGGCGTTGGCGGGGGCTCGCGATCGAGCCATCTTCGCCAAGGAACCTCGCGGCCTGCGGTTCTTGGTGGACCCCAACGATCCGCGAATCGTGACCAGCATGATCTATGTCGGTCCGCCCTCCAAAAATTGGACCGAGGGAAAGATTCAATTGGAGTGGCTGATCGAGGACGCCAACGGCAACGGAACATTGGATGCCGGCGAGGATCAAATCCCGAACGGGCTCGTCGATCCGCCCACGGTCGCAATCGTTCATGGTCTCGATGCGGCCTGGGACACACTGAAGGATCGGGGTTTCTTGGGCGTGGATGAGGATGTCAACGGCAACAATATCCTGGATGCCGGTGAAGACCAAAACAATAACGGAGTGATGGACTACGACACGCCCCGCATCAGGATTCCGGCCGGCAAGGAAGGCACATGGTATACCGCCCGGTTCAACAAGCTCACCTCATCGAATCCGATCCTGACACTCCTCTTTAGCGACATACCGGGAGACACTCCGAAGGTCCATGGAGCATTGGCGATAACTGGGGGCGGACCAAGCACGTATGAGTTGAAATTGCCGCCGCGCATCTTGCCGGATACTCAGCCGATTCTCTTGCCGGAAGGCGTGTGTATCGACTTGGACGGCTCCGATGTCCCGGTCGAATGGCGGCCCACAACGCCGTCGGTGGGAGTGCCGTTCAGTGTGCAATATCAGATTCCCTATTCGGCGCAGATGGATCTCTTGTTCACACCGCGTGGAACAGTCACTGATTCCGTCGCGGCGAAAGGGCTAGTGCATCTGTATGTGGCCGAACGCAAGGACGTGCAAAAGACGGTCGATGTGGGTGTCCTCGTGGGCGGCACTCTGACGCCGCGACCGCCGATCAACGGAACGATGGTCCCTGCAATTCCTGGAGAGAAAGCGTTTAGTCCGGAAGAGCCGATCGGTCAGCGGTTGTTGCTCACGGTCTTCACGCAGACAGGCAAGGTTTCAGCGCATCATATCGATGCCACCGACAACTACATCAATGCCACTGGAGCGAGCGGCAACGACGGCTACGCGGATACACCATTCAAGTATGCGACTCAAGGTGAGGCGACAAGCCAATGAACACGATGCAGCGACTGCAAGCTGGCGGCAATGTAGCCATCACGCTCCGCGTGATGAGCCTTTGTCGTTTGATTCACGAATGCTGTCCGAAGCCTTCGAATTCGCCAGCCGAAAGCCTCATCAAGTGGACAGGGGAAGCCCTCATTAATCCTCAAACAGGCGATGTCGTTCTCACCCCACCGAGCTTGTCTCGGTGGATTCAGGCTTTTGCACTACGAGCCGCATCACTCGAAATCGGAGTCGCCGTAGTGCAGAGGCCCGCGAGCCACCGAGACAAGCTCGGTGGGGTCACTTGTTCAAGGATTAGTCGGTCCGGTACCACGCTGACGGAAGTACTTATGTCGCTGGGGATCATGACCATTGGCGTGGTGATGGTGGCGACGGTGTTTCCGATCGCAACTCTCCGCACGCTTGAAGCCAGCAAGCAGACGAACTCGACCATCGCAAAAGTCAACGCGGAGGCCGCCATTGATTCTCGGCCCGAGTTGATTCATAACCCAGACGACGGCATTCCGGAGTTGACTTCATTTTTCTTGCCTTTTGCCATCGAGCCTGCCGCCACCAAATATGCCAAACTCAAGAATGATCCCACATTTGGATCGGCGTTTCGCGGGCATAGGTATGTGGTCGATCCCTACGGTTATTGGAGCGTGGATCCGACCTATCAAATGCTGTTTGGAAATGTCGGCGGCGGCCCGTGGCCAGCATCATACAATCTGGTCGCACGGTACAACGCCGGGTTTCCCGATGTGGCCACCGCCGGATTGTTTGTCGTCCAACCCGACAATTGGAAGTTGGTCAATGAGGCTCAGACGGTCGGCACCGGGACAGCCACCGGAATCACTTCCGTCACTCTCGAAGACGGTGCGGACCTCTCAGCAGTCACACTATCGGCGGGAGTCGTGTTTCGCGCCGTTGTTTTCGACATCGACGGAACTCACAGCGAAGTCCGTTATCTGACCGACGCAACGTTGTTGAGCATGTCGCCACCAACGGTCGGCTGGCCGTCCACACCGGCGCAACCACAAGCGCTGCCGACACGCTTCGAGGGAGGGAACATTGGCAAGGTGCGTGTTGAGGTGTCGGACGAAATCTACACCTGGATGCTCTCGGTGCGCAAGCGTCAAAATGATGAAGCGATCGTGAATGTGGTTGTGTTCTTTAAGCGAAAGTTCTCTGGAGACGCTCGCGAGGAACGTATCTACGAGGCGTCGTTCCGTCGGTGGGACTTGGGAGCAGACGGCGTCCCGGGAAGCAATTTGCCAGTTCCCGGATTCGCTAATGGAGATGATAACCAGAACGGAGTGGTTAACGACGTCGGCGAGATCGGATTCCCGTACACGGATGACACACCAAATGGCATTGTCACCGTGCGTTGGCCGGACGCCGCGCCGGAACCGGTCTTGAAGCGCGGTGGTTATGTGTTCGATACGGCCAACGGGATCTGGTATCAGATTCGCGCGGTGCAAAATGAGATCTACATATCCGGCACCCCTAATTACACGTCCGTGCAATTGGTTGTGGACAAAAGTATCCAAGAAAACAACAACGATCAGGACTGGAATCACAACGGCATTCAGGATGGCACTGAAGCCGCGCTGGTTTTCCGAGGCGGTGCTATTTTGCATCCCAATGTCGTCAACGTCTTCCTCCTGAAACCCAAGACGCCGTGATCATGATTAAATCAAACAGCAGGCATCGCTGCGGCTCGCAATCCCTCTTCCTCGGGGAGAGGGTGGCCGAAGGCCGGGTGAGGGTGTCGAAACGACTGACGTCGGCTCGTGCAAAGTTTGGACGGCAGCATCTGACTTGGCCCGGATCCCTCACCTTAGCCCTCTCCCACGGGGAGAGGGGACCGGACAAAAGCAGATCCGCGAGACAACGCCAATCGGGCTTCACACTCGTCGAGATGCTCGTTGCTGTGACGCTCGTGCTGTTGATGATGGTGATGTTCGCCGAGGTTTTTCAATTAGCGGGAGCATCAGTCACTAAGCAGCGCGTGATGGCGGACAACGATCAAAATGCCCGCACGTTCGTAACGATCATTCGAGCGGACCTCGGTAAACGAAGCTTTCGTACGCTGGTGCCATTCGTCGCAGGCGAGTTGGCAACCAATACGGGACCAACATTCGATAAACGTGGATATTTCTCAATTTCGTGCAATAACTTGGCGGACGGGTCGGACGACGTGCTCCAATTCACAACGGATCTGCAAGATGACGACGAGTTGCCTTACTACGGTCGCGCGGTGCCAGTGCCGCCGACGATCACGCTGCCAACACTGTTGCAAAATCGCAATCAGCCAGAGCTGGACGATGGCCAGATCGCACTGAATTACGCGGCTACCTCGCCAGCGGCCGAGATCTCCTTCTGGATGCGGGGCGGAAAACTTTATCGGCGCGTGATGCTATTGCGCAAGCCAATCAAAGGTGCCGGAGGTGTTACGGACAACGAAGCACAACCAAACCCGAGCGATGGGTCGACGCCAGCAGATTACTACTTCCAACCTCCCCTAGCACCGGTGCCCTACGTCGGTAACTTCTGGAATGACTTTGATTTTTCGGCGCATCGTTTTCCAGGCGCGCCGGCACAATACGCCATCTTTCACGATCGCACTACTTCGCTTTCAAACAACCCCCCGGCGGCTGGAAAATTATTTTATTCCTTGGGAGAGACTTGGCATCGTTTTGGCCACGATCACACACGAGCGCCAAATTCCTTAAACAACGGATTGCCGCGTGAGTTCAGCGCGAGTTCAAGCCCCAACTTCTTCGTTGGGCGCTTCACACAAGAAGAGACGTCGAATCCGGCCTTCTTATATCCGTATCTGCCGTCGACCGTGGGTAATGGCAACCCGATGAATGCTGTTGGAACAACCTTGTCTGACACGTCACCCAACGATGGTGTGGTGGACGAGTTCGCGGGAGGCTCGCGGGCCGGTGTGGATCTTTTGTTATCGCACGTGCATGAATTTCGCGTCGAAGTTTGGGACCAACGGCTGAATGACTTCGCTCCAGTGGGACACAATCTGCCAGTGGCCGGTAATGCTGCCACATGGGGCGATTACAACATCAACCGGCGATTGAACGCCACCTATGGTTCGCTCGGTGGAGCGGCCAACGTCTTCGACACATGGCACCCTGCTTTCGACCGGGACATGAATGGAACTCTGGGAAACGAACCCGATCGCCCGCCATATCGGCCCGTCACGATTGATCCGACGGGCATTTCGGGGCCTATGTACATAAATCCCAGCGGCGCTTCCCTGTGGTGGATGCCGAACACGAACTATCAAGTCGGCGACATCGTATTTCCGCGAATGGAAGATCTAAATGGAAACGGCTTCCTCGACGCAGGTGAAGATGGGACCAATGGCTTTCCCGCCAACGGGACTCTTGATCGGAGGCTGACAGAAGACGCGAACGGCAACAATATCCTCGATCTAGGCGAGGACGGTACCTTCGGATTTCCGGCGGATGGAGCATTGAATTCGGCCGCCCCTCCATTCTTTCCCTTCGGATTGAACATCTGGTATCGCTGTACCAGCTCTGGACGCTCTGGTCCATGGAGCAACAACGAACCGCCTGCCAAGCCGCCTAATTGGCAAGGTGCCGGACAATGGTCATTGAAAGCAAATATCTCACCGCAGGGCGTTCGTGATGAAGACTACTTTGGAAATGCCAACGGGGCTCTCGAACCTTGGGAAGACCTCAACGGAAATGGAATTAACGATCCGTTGCCGAATGAGCCAGTTTGGAAGCCGGTCACTCAAATTGTACCAAGCGGTAACGTCCGTCCGTTGCGGGCCATTCGGATCACGGTGCGGTTCGAGCACCCATCGTCCAAGCAAATGAGACAAGTCACAATCGTCCACTCTCTATGAGACACCACGTCGGTGCCTTGAGAGACTTCGCTCCAACGGAGCTTCACTCGAAAGCCCAGGGCGCTAGCCCTGGGAATCGGAAATCTACGAAATCGATAAGGCCCAACGGGCCGTGACAACTTGGTATGGGATGATCGCTGATGTGTGGGATTAAGAACGAGCGCACGTTGCGCGGGGCTGGCCCGCCAAGGTGTGGCAAGTCAAAACGCCGTGTTGTTCATGGACAAGTTCTTCGCTCCAAAGGAGCTTCACTCGAAAGCCCAGGGCGCTAGCCCTGGGAATCGGAAACTACGAAATCGATAAGGCCCAACGGGCCGTGACCAATTTGGTCGGGGATGAATGTGATGTGTGGGATTAAGAACGGGTCGCGGCCCCTTGGGCCTTTCTGTTTGTGTGACAACGCGTTCCCAGGGCTAGCGCCCTGGGCTATCGCCCTGGGCTATCGAGTCACGCCGCGTTGCGGCTGAACCGCACGTTGCGCGGGGCGGCACGCCAAGGTGTGGTAAATCAAAACGCCGTGTCGCTGATGGACAAATTCTTCGCTCCAACGGAGCCTAACTCGAAAGCCCAGGGCGCTAGCCCTGGGAATCGGAAATCTACGAAATCGACAAGGCCCAACGGGCCGTGACCCAACTTGACATGGGATGAACACCGATGTGTGGGATTGAGAACGAGTCGCGGCCCCTTGGGCCTTTCTGCTTGTGTGACGATGCGTTCCCAGGGCTGGCGCCCTGGGCTTTCGAGTCACGCCGCTTTGCGGCTGAACCGCACGTTGCGCGGGGCTGGGAGGTCAAGGTGTGGCAAGTCAAAACGCCGTGATTGTTCTTGGACAAGTTCTTCGCTCCAAAGGAGCTTCACTCGAAAGCCCGGCGACAGCTTCGCCTTTTCAAACTTCGACGGCTTAGTTCTTCGCTCCAACGGAGCGTCACTCGAAAGCCCAGGGCGCTAGCCCTGGGAATCGGAAACCTACGAAATCGATAAGGCCCAACGGGCCGTGACCAATTTGATATGGGATGAATGTGATGCGTGGGATTAAGAGCGAGTCGCGGTCCCTTGGGCCTTTCTGTTTGTGTGACGACGCTTTCCCAGGGCTAGCGCCCTGGGCTATCGAGTCACGCCGCGTTGCGGCTGAACCGCACGTTGCGCGGGGCTGGCACGTCAAGGTGTGGCAAGTCGAAACGCCGTATTGCTGATGGACACGTTTTTCGCTCCAACGGAGCTTCACTCGAAAGCCCAGGGCGCTAGCCCTGGGAATCGGAAACTATGAAATCGACAAGGCCCAACGGGCCGTGACCAATTTGGTCTGGGATGAATGTGATGTGTGGGAAAAAGAACGAGTCGCGGCCCCTTGGGCCTTTCTGTTTGTGTGACGACGCGATCCCAGGGCTGGCGCCCTGGGCTTTCGAGTCACGCCGCGTTGCGGCTGAACCGCACGTTGCGCGGGGCTGGCACGGCAAGGTGTGGCAAGTCAAAACGCCGTGTTGCTCATGAACACGTTTTTGGCTCCAACGGAGCTTCACTCGAAAGCCCAGGGCGCTAGCCCTGGGAATCGGAAAACTACGAAATCGACAAGGCCCAACGGGCCGTGACCCAATTTGGTCTGGGATGAATGTGATGCGTGG
The DNA here is from genome assembly GCA_043775215.1 of Planctomyces sp. Lineage (GTDB taxonomy): Bacteria > Planctomycetota > Planctomycetia > Planctomycetales > Planctomycetaceae > SXKJ01. The sequence continues at coordinate 11,351 of JAYVSP010000108.1, forward strand.
GATTAAGAGCGAGTCGCGGCCCCTTGGGCCTTTCTGTTTGTGTGACGACGCTTTCCCAGGGCTGGCGCCCTGGGCTTTCGAGTCACGCCGCGTTGCGGCTGAACCGCACGTTGCTCGGGGCTGGCACGTCAAGGTGTGGCAAGTCAAAACGCCGTGTCGCTCATGAACACGTTTTTGGCTCCAACGGAGCGTCACTCGAAAGCCCAGGGCGCTAGCCCTGGGAATCGGAAATCTACGAAATTGACAAGGCCCAACGGGCCGTGACCCAATTTGATATGGGATGAATGTGATGTGTGGAATTAAGAGCGAGTCGCGGCCCCTTGGGCCTTTCTGCTTGTGTGACGACGCGTTCCCAGGGCTAGTGCCCTGGGCTTTCGAGTCTCGCCGCGTTGCGGCTGAACCGCACGTTGCGCGGGGCTGGCACGTCAAGGTGTGCAAGTCAAAACGCCGTGTTGCTGATGGACAAGTTCTTCGCTCCAACGGAGCTTCACTCGAAAGCCCAGGGCGCTAGCCCTGGGAATCGGAAAACTACGAAATCGACAAGGCCCAACGGGCCGCGACCCAACCACCGAAAGAACCACCCTACATGCCGCAATCTTTGGCCAATGCCTTGTTGCATGTCGTATTCAGCACCAAAAATCGGACGCCGTTTCTGAGCACTCCAGAACTCCGTGGCACGATGACGGGATACCTTGTCGGCACGCTACAAAATATCGATTGCCCGTCACTCATCATCGGCGTTGAGAAAGATCACGTCCATATCCTCTGCAATCTGAGCCGAACGATCACCATTGCGAAATTGCTTGAGGAGGTCAAAACCAGTTCTTCAGCACGCATCAAAGAAGAAGGAGCCGCCCTTCACGATTTCTATTGGCAGAATGGTTACGGCGCATTCTCGGTCAGCCAGTCCAATGTGGAGACAGTGAAGTCATACATCGCCAATCAAGAAGAGCATCATCGCACGGTGACGTTTCAGGATGAGTATCGGCGGTTTCTGGAACGTCACGGCCTGGCATGGGATGAACGCTATGTGTGGGATTAACAATGAGTCACGGCCCTTTGGGCCTTCCCGGTTTGTATTGTGAAGCTTTCCCAGGGCTGGCGCCCTGGGCTTTCGAGTCACGCCGCGTTGCGGCTGAACCGCTAAGGATCGGCGCAGAAATAACTGTCAGATGTCGCTGAACTCGCCAGAGTTCAGATCCGAAGTCTGGCGACTTCGGCTACGACAGTTATTGATGCGCCGGTCCTAA
>JAYVSP010000109.1:0-7036 GCA_043775215.1 Planctomyces sp.
AAGAGCGACCGAAGGTGCGCTGTATCTGCCCGCGCCCTCGGATCCAGACATCGCACCGCTGATGGGTTACGTGAATCTGTGTGACACAATTTGGGGTGATCCGGCTCACCACCACTCAGGACGGCAAGAGGAATTCTCAACACGAATGGTTCCCGCGGCTGAAGCGTTTCGCGAATTAGCTCGCGAGGCAGGGAGAGTGATTTCGCGAATCCCCGAACTTACTTCCGTCGTAGTACCGATTACGTGTGCTGGGCAACGACCGGCGATTGATGTCGAATTCGAAATCTGGTGGTTTGCCGCGCTGTTTCTTGAGTGTTCGGAACCGATTCAGGAGCACGACTACAACGACGGTGGTCCAGAGTTTGACACGAAGCTCAAATGCAATGTGTTCGCCGCTTCCGAAACCGTCTGCGACAAGTTCATCGCGTTACTTTCGGACGATGCCAAGACGCGAATTATGGAAACCGAACTCGAAAGCCAAAGGTCGCCAACCATTTCAGCAACGACTCCTGGTGCGAAGCGATTTTGTATTGCTCTCTCGTTTCCAGGTGAGCGTCGTGATTTTGTGCGCCAGGTGGCAGAGCGACTGGCGGACTCATTTGGTCGCGAGCGCATTCTCTATGACCAATGGTATGAGGCGGAATTCGCACGGCTGCATCTGGCTGAGTACTTGCCGAACTTGTATCACAAGGAATCGGAACTGATCGCTGTGTTCCTTAGCGCGGAATACCGTAACAAGGAATGGTGTGGTCTGGAGTGGGAGGTCATTCTCGATCTAAAGAAAAAACGGTTTGACGATCGGATCATGCCGTTACGATTTGATGACACAGAAATACCGGGATTGCATTCTACCGATGGATATATCTCGATAGGCACTCGCACACCGGCTGACATCGCAGACCGCATTCTTCAGCGATGGGAAAGCAATAATCGCAGTGACAGTTGAACTCCGAAGCAGGACATTCGGCGTGTGACATCAGATCAGCGCGGCGAACTGTTTGAGGCCCGCGACGGTTTGCGGTAATGGCTCGCTCAACGGCGGAGACGGGAACGATGTCATCGTGGGCGATGCGGGCAACGACAAACTGTTCGGCGGCGGCGACGACGATGTGCTCGACGGTGGAGATGGCAACGACAATCTTCAGGGGAACAATGGCAACGACTCGCTGCGTGGCGGCAACGGCAACGACAAGCTCTTCGGCGGCGCGGGCAACGACATCCTGCTCGGTTCGGCTGGCAAAGACGCCCTGGACGGCGGCGATGGACTCGACTGGCTGATCGGCGGCGCCGGCAAAGACAAGCTGAAGGGCGGCTTGGGAACGGACATCATCAATCCCGGCACCGCGGATACCGGCATCGACAAAGTCAGCGACAAAACCTGCACGCTCGATGCGTCACTGTCGTTCGACTTCGATCCGCTGCTGTTGGGGATTGCGTCAAACTGAACCCAGAAGTCAAAGATGCTTCTGAGGTCGCGCGATCGTATGTGTTTGCCGTCGTGTTTCGCGATTTGAAGCGATCGGCAAGCACTCGACTGCCGATATTCGACGTCAGCGCGAACGTCGCAGGAAGTGCCGTGAATTGTTCCATGAGAGGAACCTTTCGCGGCATTTTTTGTTTGAAACGGTCATCGAAATTTCTTTTCAAAAGGTGAGGCTCAATGAACACAAACCGCGTCTTCACGACGAAAGAGGCTGCTGAAAGGTTGGGGATTTCCACGAACATGCTCTACAGGCTAAACACGAAAGGTAAAGGCCCGTGCTCGTATCGGGACGCCACAGGTCGATGGCACTTCATTTTGCCGGTATCGCAACAGCAAGCTCTGCGTTCAAAGAAGAAACTCAAACGCGAGGCCACGAATTTGCCTGAATTCCTCGTCGCAGGTTCATCTCCTGCGGTCGAGGATACCGCTCAACTGACTTGCCGTGGCGATACCGAGTCGCGTTGCGATTGCTCACCAAACCGCAGTAACGAGAAGGTTCGTTTTGAAGAACTCGGCGGTCACTTGCCCACGGATAGAGACAGTTGTGCTTGCGTCATCGCGCCGCTTGAGTTTGTCGGACGATTAATCACGAAGGTGTTCGGTGGGGGCAGTAATGCGGCTTGAGTGCATGCCACATCTGACCCCGTTTCAGACAATGCGCACCCAACCGCATTTGTGCAATACGCCAGAATCTCACGAACAAGTCGCATCCTTGCGATGGCTGCGAAATGTGGAGGGCGATACGATCCAGACGCTCCAGGTACTCGTGAAACGAATCGACGTTCCGCAAGATGGCAGGATGATCCGCGATGATTCGACGGCTGCGTGTCAAATCCTTTAAGTCGCTTGAAGATGTCGACGTTGAACTCGGATTGGTGAATGTCTTCATTGGGGCCAACGGCAGCGGAAAGAGCAATTTACTGGAAGCGCTCGGTGTGCTGTCGGCTGCGGCGGATGGGAAGGTCAACGACCAGACCCTCAAACAGCGCGGCGTACGGCCGGGCGTACCTAGCCTCTATAAATCGTCGTTTCGGGAGGGAAGCCCAAAATCCCCGCAAGAGATTTTTTTGAGAGCGTCGGGAGACAATGTCAGTTACCAAGTTTCGCTCGACAACGTCGCGGAATCACTTTCGACTTGGATGTTCACGGCGGAGCATTGGGAACGCGACGGGCACGAATTCGCTGAACGCGGTTCGGCGATCAACCCCGAACAAGGACTTGCTGCGTTGAAAGCAGTGGACCACGACCGTTCTGATCCCGCGTTACAGTTCTTGCGGGCGATTCAGAACTATGTGATCTATTCCCCGACGACCAGTGTGCTCCGCGGAACCGCCATCGAACCCGAGCCACGAGAGCCGATCGGGCTTTCCGGTGGACGATTGCCGCAGGCGATCAATCTGGTCCGTATGTATCGTCATAGCAGTGCCTCAGAGGTCACCACACACTATCGCCGAGTGATCCGAGAATCTCTGGAGTTGATCGACTGGGCTCAAGATTTTCGCTGTGCCAACACAGCGGACATTCCGCTGTCGCCATCAGCGGCTTCGTCGCCACTGGTCGTGAAGTTCGTGGACCGATTCATGAGTCCCGGTCGAAACGTCCTTTCTGGTTTCGATGCGAGCGAAGGCGCGTTGTACGTTTTGTTTCTGGCTGTGGTCGCTGCTCACCCGGCGACACCGGCGATTTGCGCGGTCGATAACGCTGATCATGGCTTGAATCCTCGATTGGCGCGGTCGCTGATGAGCAAGCTTTGTGGCTGGTATCTCGACGCTCCGCTTCTCCCAACGATCCCGCCAAATCAGCCGATGACGTCGATCGCATCGACCTGGCCGTGGACCCAGCCGCGCCAGATATTGCTGACGACTCACAATCCGTTGGTTCTCGACGGACTGCCCTTGATGGATGAGCGCGTGCGATTGTTCGCGGTGTCGCGCACGAATCAAGGACACACCACCGTGCAGCGGATCGAGGTGACTGAAAGTCTGCAACGCAAAGCTCAAGAGGGCTGGACACTCTCGCGACTGTGGGTGATGGGACATCTCGGAGGTGTGCCGGATGTCTAAGCCTTTGCGCGTGGCGTTGGTTGTGGAAGGCCCGACTGACGAAGTGGTACTCAAGGCCGTCATCGAAGCCATCGTCGGCGACCGCCCGATTCAGTTCAGCGTGTTGCAACCGGAGTTCTCGGTGGGTTTGGGCGGGACGGGAACTGGCTGGGGTGGTGTGTATCGCTGGTGCGAACAAACGCGGGACGAGGGGAATGGTCACGTTTCCGGTTCCGTGTTGTTTGGATTTCACGATCTGTTGATTGTGCATCTCGATGCGGACGTCGCCGGCAAGAAATACAGTGATGACGGCATTGTCGACCCAGCCACCGATTTGCCCTGCGAGCAACCATGTCCGCCATGTGTCGATACGACCAATGCCTTGCGAAAGGTGTTGTTGCGTTGGATGGGCGAGACCTCAACGCCGGCATGGTGTATCCTCTGCACGCCCTCCAAAAACATCGACACTTGGATCATGGCTGCCTTCTTCCCGCAAGATCGGGTCATGTCGCGTAAAGGTTGGGAGTGCTACGACAATCCCGAAGTCCGAATGAGCAGCCAGCCGTTGAAGGTGCGGATTAAGAAAACGAAAAGCGACTACCAAAAGCGAGCTGATGAGCTGAAAACCGCTCTGCGCTCGGCGCGGGGCTCCCGACCCCGCCGTTGAATTGGACCGAAGGTCTCCATCGTTTGCCGGTTCATTTTTAGCGGCTTGGACACGACGCCAACTCACCGTTCGGGGGAGACCTGCGGTCGGGTGAAGCGGCGGGGTCGGGAGACCCGCGCCGAGCGCGGTCTCGAATCCGAGTTTCGTTCAACTTCGAGAGTTTGCCATCCAAGACGATGCGATGAATCTCCTCGATCGTTTGGTGAACCAGCAAACTGAAGAAGATCATGGCGGAACGAGACGGCATGAAGTCGTACTCGCGGAAGAATTGGTACTGCCGTGAGTGCGCAACCTGGATAAGTATCGGAAAAGTCGTGCGTGAACATCGCGACCATCTTCCAGGATCAGCATGAACCCGCGGAACCATTGAGGAAATCTATCTGGCCTTCTTCTCGCGGACGAGCGGCGATTCAGTCAGAGTGAAGACCACGATTTCTTCACCGGTGGCCGTGCTGATGTCGTGGTGCAGGCTCAAGACTTTGACGCCGGTGGCGGCTTCAACCATCGCATCCAGAACCGGCCGCGCGAGTTCGATCAGTTGCGTGCGGACTTGTTTGAGGAGATCCCGGCCCTTCGCGGGTTCGAGCGTCTGCACCAAGTGCGATTCTGCGGCGGTCAATACGCCGCGCAGTCGAATGATGAGCACATCACCCCACAAGTGAGTCTGAATGTCTTTGGGGCCGCGGCCCATGTATTCCTGCTCGAAACTCGCCATCCCTTGGCAGACAGCGGCTTCGATTTCTCCCTGCGTTTTCATCAGCAAACTCCAACGAACCACACACAGAACTGATGGACGAGCACGAGCAAACTCCGGCAGTCTTCTCAGACCGATTGCCGCACATTGTAGCAATCGCGAAAGAAAGACCAAAAGCGTCTATCATTCCCTCGGACCGTTGATACAAGTGGTCCTGTCGAGACGCGGTGAGTTGCAAAGCTTCTGCTTGACGACTTCATAACACGACTCAATCAGTTTTCGGACGACTATATAAAGTGCAAATCGGCTGATGCCGGTGGGCGCGATACAGAGTAAGCCGACGTGATGGAATCCTTTCGGGGGTTCCGCCACGTCGGCTTTTTTTTGGTTTTGTTTCGGACGACTAGATAAAGCGCAATCCGGCCTCGTGTCGGAGGGCGCATTAGCGAGTAAGCCGACTCGGTGGAATCCTTCAGGGGCTCCGCCAAGTCGGCTTTTTTTTTGGCATGTGGTGGCGAGCAACGCTCGCGGCCACCAGAGACCCAGGCCATGAGCCCAAACGAATCCACTGTGGCACGACAGATTGCGTTCGCGGTCAGCGCGTTTCAGAAACAGAGTACGGGCCACGCGCCGAAGTCGGTGACCGTGGTTCTGAGCGAAGACACTCTGGTGATCACGTTGCACGAAGCGTTGACGCCGGCCGAGAAAGTTCTCTCTCGGAATTCGGCAGGCGCGGCTCAGGTGCAGGAGTTTCACCGGCAACTCTTCGCGACATGCGCCGAATCGCTGCGCCAGGAAATCCAGCGAATCAGTGGGAGACAGGTGCGTGAAGCGGCGGCGGAAATCGAGCCGGCGACAGGGTCCGTCGTGCATGCCTTCACGACCGGCACGATGGTGCAAGTCTTCCAGCTCACTCCGAAAACACTCATGCAAACTTGAAGCGGGCCGTGACTCAATAAACAGGGAGGTTCTGTCATGTTGGTCTTATCGAGGAAACCTTTGGAAGCCGTCGTTGTCGGCGGTGCGGACGGCTTGAAGCAACTGCTGAAAGTCACGGTGCTGGAAGTCAAGAACGGCAGCGTGCGATTGGGCTTTGAAGCGGCGGCCGACGTTCCCATCCATCGTTGGGAAATTTGGGAACGCATCCAAAACGAAGGCTTGCCCAGCAAGTCGTCGGACGAACTCGAAGTAGCAATTGCGTGGTAATTCCTGGAGGTCGTTTCCTCTCAGGATTCTCGGTCCATTCGGACCTTATGTTCGTGTGACACAAAAGGAGTTTCTGCAATGTCTCGAAAAATCTTGTCCTTGGGTGTGCTGGCTGCGGCGTTCACTCTGGTGCTCGGCACCACCGATGCCCAAGCCCGGCACTGTCGGAGCCACCACAGCCACCGCGGTTGCTGCCAAAACAACAACTACGGCTGTGGCAACCAACAGACCGCCAACTGCGGAATCCAACAGCAGTCGAATTGCGGCGTCCAACAAACGAGCTACGCAACGGCGAGCACTTGCTGCAAGCCACGAGCCACATGTTGTGCGGCCCAGACCGCGTGCGCCACGAACGTCATTCCGGCGAGTTTCTCGGCTCCGGCTCCGCAGCCGCCCGTCGAGCAGGCCGCCCCCGCGCCGGCTCCTGGCAACTAATGCTTCGGTTTGTTGCGAACGATTTGAACGCAACTCGTTGATCAAACTTTTCTCAACCACTTTTTGAATAAGGAGTCACCACCATGAGTGGAAAAACAGACGTCGTCAAAGGCCGCATCGAAGAAGCGGCGGGCGTGCTGACTGGCAATGACAACCTTCGCCAGAAAGGGAAGGCCGATCAGGCAGTCGGCAAGGCCAAGCAAATCGACAGTGCTCAGAAGGCGCTCGACAAAGCCAAGGGTATGGCGAAGTGACTGTCGATGTGACGGACGATTGTCACGTCGTGCGAATAGGACCGGGCGTCCAAGGATGTCCCAGCCGCCCTGAAGCCGCCCGGTCCAACGCCTCCGAATGAATTGCACGCCGTCGAGCAGGTACTGCTCCCGGCATTGAACGACTCTCTCACAACCTAGTCCCCATGCTGACCGCCTCGGGGCGGTTCCAGAAAGGCAGACACCATGCGTACGACATTGATTCTTTCCGGAGCCGCCCTTTTGGTCGGTGTGATT
>JAYVSP010000110.1:0-1906 GCA_043775215.1 Planctomyces sp.
AAGAGCGACCGAAGGTGCGCTGTATCTGCCCGCGCCCTCGGATCCAGACATCGCACCGCTGATGGGTTACGTGAATCTGTGTGACACAATTTGGGGTGACCCGGCTCACCACCAGTCAGGGCGCCAAGAAGAGTTTTCTACACGAATGGTTCCCGCCGCAGAAGCGTTTCGCGAATTAGCTCGTGAGGCAGGGCGAGTGATTTCGCGAATACCCAAACTTACTTCCGTCGTAATGCCGGTTACGTGCGTTGGGCAACGACCGGCGATTGATATCGAACTCGAAATCTGGTGGTTTGCCGCGCTGTTCCTTGAGTGTTCGGAACCGATTCAGGAGCACGACTACAACGACGGTGGACCGGAGTTTGACACGAAGCTCAGATGCAACGTCTTCGCCGCTTCCGAAACTGTCTGCGACAAGTTTATCGAGTTACTTTCGCATGACCCAAAGGCACGATCGACTGTAACCGATCTCAGCAGCGTGAGTTCGTCAGCCATTTCAGCAACGACCACTGGTGCGAAGCGATTTCGTATTGCTCTCTCGTTTCCGGGCCAGCGTCGTGATTTTGTCCGCGATGTGGCAGAGCGACTGGCGGTCTCTTTCGGCCGCGACCGAATTCTCTATGACCATTGGCACGAGGCTGAATTCGCAAGGCTGCGTCTGGCGGAATACTTGCCGAACTTGTATCACAAGGAATCGGAACTGATCGCGGTATTCCTTTGCGCGGAATACCGCAGCAAGGAATGGTGCGGTCTGGAGTGGGATGTCATTCTCGACCTGAAGAAGAAACGGCTTGACGATCAAATCATGCCGTTGCGATTTGATGACACAGAAATACCGGGATTGAATTCCACAGATGGACATGTCTGGATAGGCACTCGCACACCGGCCGAGATCGCGGACCTCATTCTTCATCGTTGGAAAATCAATAATCACAGTGACGATTGAGCTCTGGCGCAGGACTTTCGGCAAGAAGTGGCGCAGGGGTCGGGTGATGGTTGAACGACGTTGCAACCGACCGCTGGCCCGTCAATTGTAGTTCGCTGTCTGGATCGGTGGCTTGGGTTTTCGATTAACTCGCTACCAACCGGGTGGCTTCCGAATCGGGTTGCCATCGCCGTCGAGGATTTCGGGTGAGAATTGGGCCTTGGGCAGAAGTGCCAGTGGCAACGTCTTGTTCTGATCGGCGGCACTGCGGATTTCGACGGCGGCTCCACGAATCGGGTCTCTGGCCGGGACGTACACGATCAATCGCTTGGTTGGGAATCGCGACTTCACGGCATGAAGCGCGGGCACAAGGTCGGAATCACCGCTGACCAAAACGATGTTGTCGCTCACGTCTTGGTAGGCGTCGTCGAGGATGCGAATGGCGATGTTGACGTCCGTGCGTTTCTCTTCCCACGTCACGATCATGCGATCGCCGGTGTGCTCACACAGCGGAATCCGGCAAAGAACACGCTTGGTCTTGTACTTGCCCAAGATGACCCGCAGTTTGGGGAGCGTCGCCAGAGCATTCAGGTAAATCTGCTGCCGAACTCCTTGCTGACCAGCCATGATGGCCGTGAAGCAGTTGATGGCGACGATGTCATCGGCTGGTCGGAGCAACTCGAAGAATTTCTGGATGTTGAGCCACTTGTGAGCCGTTCCAGCGATGGCCCCTCGATACAGGTTGAACCCGTCGATGTAGATGCTGGTGCGTTTTTTCGGAGTGGTCATTGACGATCCCTTGAGGATGGTCCAAAATTCTGTCGATACACGAACTGAATGGCGTCGGAAACCGTCCGACAAAAGTCGGATTTCATCCGACGAGATTAAAAATGACGACTCCCCGGCCTCACTAAGAGGCTGTGCAGAATCTATTTCCGAGACCTTTTGGGTGCTATTGTATAGTTCCACTTGGGGCAGACT
>JAYVSP010000111.1:0-32469 GCA_043775215.1 Planctomyces sp.
CTCAAAGAACGCCGACCCACACGGATCAGAAGGCCACACGGATGGGAGCAAGACCTCGACACCCTGGTCGGTGGACCCTTCGGTCAGAGGCCTCGCCTCGTCGCGTTTTCCACCGACTTTTCTGCCGCAGACACTCATCTGGAGATTCAGTTGGCCGGCTTTTCAAAAAAGTGGGGCTTCCGATTACAATCTGTGGCTGACGTTAACCGCCGTCGGAATGGAATCCCGTCCGGCGGCGTTTTGTTTCTGGCATCGAAAGACCAAACTCCGTGACCGATCTCCCTGAAACGCCGAATCCCGTCGATCTGCCGCGCATTGAACGCGCCGTGCGCGAGATTCTCGCCGCTGTTGGCGAAGACCCGGACCGCGATGGGCTGCTCGAAACGCCGCGCCGCGTCGCTCGGATGTATGCCGAGTTGTTCTCTGGTCTGCACACCGATCCGGCTCGGCACCTCAAGAAATTCTTTGCCGAGCAATATGACGAATTGGTCCTGGTCCGTGACATCTCCTTCAACAGCGTGTGCGAGCATCATTTGTTGCCATTCATCGGCAAGGCACACGTCGGCTACTTGCCGAACGCGCGAATCGCAGGCTTGAGCAAGCTGGCGCGCGTGGTCGATGAAGTCTCGCGCCGCCCGCAAGTCCAAGAGCGGATGACGCACACGATCGCCGATCTATTGCACCGCGAACTGGATGCCAAAGGAGTGGTCGTCGTGCTGGAGGCCGAGCACTCTTGCATGACGATCCGCGGCGTCCGCAAGCCGGGGAGCATCACGATTACCAGCGCCGTGCGCGGACTATTCCTGACGAATCAGTCCAGCCGAGCCGAAGTCATGTCGCTGATCAATCGAAAGTAACCGCGAACGATGATTGCTCAGTTTGCATTGCGGTTAATTTGCGGCATGAGCCTGATGTGGGCCGTGATGCCGCGCCGCCAAGTGACTTCTGGCTTCTTCCGCATTCAGATGCTTGTGGTCATGGGATTGGGTGTCCTCGCCGCACTCTCGGCCGGGATGCAGTCGCCCGGTGACGTGATCATCTCGTCATCGGCGAGTGCGGCACTTGCCGGACTGCTAGCCGGCATGGGCTTTGTCGGTTCCGCCTTGTGGACCTTGGAACGCCGTGCGGGAGGGACACGAATCGGATTCGGTGTGTTAATTCTGTCTGCGATTTTACTGGTGCTGAACGGGCAGACTCGCAATGACTTGCACCATGGGATGGCGTGGCTTTCGCCTTTTTCCCAACTGTCGGGTGCCAGCATATTGGGGGGCACGGTAACTGGGATGTTGCTGGGCCACTGGTATTTGACCACTCCTTCGATGTCGATTGAGCCACTCAAACGGGTCAACTTGTATTTGGGAATCGCGGGTGCGATTCGCTTGGTGGTTTCCGCCGCCGTGTTGGCATTGTTTTGGGGCGGCTTCTTTGCTCCCGCCGAAGCCACTGAGCGAGTGCCGTCGATCCCGACAATGTGGCTCGGCTTGCGTTGGCTGGCGGGTGTCTTCGGGCCAATTGTCGTGAGCCTGATGGTTTGGCGAATCCTGAGGTACCGCAACACGCAAGCCGCGACCGGAGTATTGTTCGTGGGAGTCATCCTGGCCTTCATCGGAGACCTGACGGCCGCGCTGTTGTTGCAAGAAACAAAGCTGCCTTTGTGAAATTTGAGATCACCATGTGGATCGTTTTTGAATGTCCGTCGTGCCACGGCCACAACGTCGCAGAGGTTGCCAGCGAGACGGCTGATTTGCGCTGTTCGAGCTGTTCATGGCAGCGGTCGGTGGCGGAGGAAGATCGGTCGGGAAAAGAGCCTTCTCGCTGTGTGGTTTGCGGCTGCGAAGATCTCTGGCGGCAAAAAGATTTTCCACAACGACTCGGTGTCTTGATGGTCGGAACCGGAGCGTTGCTGAGCACGATCTTCTGGTGGTTCATGGAGCCAACCTGGGCAATCGGGGTGTTGCTCGCGTTCGCGTTGATCGATGGGGTGCTCTACACTTTCATGCGTGACGTGTTGGTCTGTTATCGCTGCCAGGCGAGGCATCGTCACGCATCTCTGGACGGACGCCACGAGCGGTTCAATCTCGAAACACACGAACGTTACCGGCAAGAGGCGATTCGGGTCGATGAATCCCAACGAACCGGGCGGTGATTTCAGATTGAAATCCCAATCACTCCGAATTCCGAACTCACAAAAAATGGACTGCGGCGACACATCCCGTCACTCCAAAAATAGGCGAGAGAGCGGAATCATGACGCATGATGACAGCCACCTCAGCGCCGCAAAGCAAGTGATGCTGGACGAGCATCTGGCAGCGCGAGGCATTCACGATCGGCGCGTGTTGGCCGCGATGCGGTCAGTTCCGCGTGAGGAGTTTGTTCCGCCGTATTTTCGAGATTCGGCCTACGAAGATCGCGCCCTCCCGGTCGGGTGGGGGCAGACGATCTCGCAGCCTTATACCGTCGCGTTCATGGCTCATGCGGCGCGGTTGACGGGAGTCGATCGCGTTCTCGAAATTGGCACGGGAACCGGATACAGCGCGGCGGTGCTCAGTCATTTGGCGGCGGAAGTCTGCACCATCGAACGCTGGCCGGAGTTGGCTGAGGCAGCTCGCGAGCGGTTGCAACGGCTGGGCATTAAGAACGTCCGCACCAAGCTTGGCGACGGCTCATTGGGTTGGCCGGAGCAAGCTCCGTTCGACGCGATCGTGGTGACAGCGGCGGCCGAGCACCTGCCGCCCGCATACCTTGAACAACTGACCGAAGGGGGCCGAATCGTCGTCCCCATTGGTGAGCATGGATCCGGTCAAACAATGTTTTTGTTCACCCGCCACGGCGACGAACTTCTCTCAGAATCGTTGGGCGAATTCTCATTCGTCCCGCTGGTTTGCGATCAAGCGTAGTACCGGCAGCTCGCCTGCATTGGCGCGGCCTTGACCGACCCACAAGGGGTCGGACTACCCTGGGCGAGCCGCCTGAGTGACCGGCCTCGTTGTTTCAGAGTGTCACGCTCGGGGCTCGATGGCTGCGGTCCGGCCAGAGAGCCTCAGGCTCTTCATGCTCTTCAGGTTCTCGGCTGAGTCGCAGGCCATACTCCTCGTCGACGTATTGAGCCAGGATTTGCGAGGCGGGAACCGGCCGGCCATGCAGATAGCCCTGCGAATAGAGAAAACCCATCTGAGCACAGACTTCGGCCTCTTCGACACATTCGACTCCCTCAGCCAAGGGAGCCACTCCCAAGTTCCGTACCAAGCGGACCAGTGTTTCCAGTGTCGACTGCTTTTGGGCCGAGGCTTTGTGGATGTTACGAATCATCCCCATGTCGAATTTGACGAAATCCGGCGGAACCTCCATCAGTTCCATCAGCCGCGATTGGCCGCTCCCAAAATCGTCGTAGGCCAAGCCGATGTGCAGCTCTCGCAAGGCCAATCGCAATTTGCGCAGAGTGGAGAGATCACAGGCGGCACCTTCGTGAATTTCCAGCACCAAAGGCATCGGCAATGTTTGCCTTTGGAGTTGCATCAACAAGACGGGCAACTCCGACTCACCGACTTCTGCGGGATGCGTATTCACAAACAGAGTCGGTCGGTTCGGCAATGCCTTTCCTTGGCGAACACCTTCATGCCGGCAAAGTTCGCTCAGGGCCACCTCTTGACCCATGCGTGAGGCCGTGAGGAACAGGTCTCGCGCTGTTTCCAGCCCTTCATAAGCCGATCGTGCCAAAACTTCGTAGCCCAGGATTCCGCCACCATTCAGGCTGACCACTGGCTGGTAGTGCGGAATGATATCCTTGTTTTCCATCATCCGGCGAAATTGGATCACTGGTGAGATCGTTGGAGCTAACAGCTCACTGATGGTATTCAGCATTTCATTGTCCGACTGCTGAATCACCCGAAACTCAAGCTCGCCAAACTGCACAATGTCATCCGCGTTGATGCGGGCGGGATCGCAAATCCTCTGACCATTCACCAGCGTGCCGTTGGTGCTGCTCAGGTCTCGCAACCACAGCTCGGTCCCGTCGTAGATAAACTCCGCATGGAGCTTCGAGACACGGCCACTTGGCAACGTCAGCGACAGTCCACTTTTTCGTCCCACCTGAAACGGAAAACTATTCAGCATGAAACGCTGTGACTGCGAGCGATCGCCACCGTCGGTTCCTTGCAGAAACCAATTGATTCGATTGCGTTTGGGGACCGATGTTTTCGATTTTCGTTCGGTCATGGGAGTGCCTCGTGAGGACAATACGTCGCGCACCAAAGCTATCTCCCAAAACCCTCACCACCAAATTGAACCGGAGTTCGACAGGGGCAGCGTACCTATCACCGCACCATTTGTGACTTTTGTGCCGGTTACTCAAACAACATTTCCGTCATAGCGACTGCGCGATGTTCTGAAACCGACCGATAGCAGGCTTCAACGAGAGCCATCGTCTTGAGATTGTCGTCGCCACTGATTTCCGGCGGCGTGCCCTCTTCGAGTGCGTACAAAAGTTGAGCCATCGGGCCGACAAAAGCGTCGGGGAACCAAACCTCGTCCCAGCGCGGTTGATGCCACTGGCCGGCGGATGCTGTCGTCGTGTAGTCGAGCGTGCTGGGAGTGCGCTGCGGATAACTGGGCCAGCCGATCGTGCCACGCGCCATGCCGTCGGTCCCTTCGACACGCCAGCGAATGCCGATGTCCGATGCCGCTCCTTCCACAGCGGGGCCGGCCCAAACGTCATCCCACGACGCGGCTCGGAAGCCGTTCGCATACTCCAAAATGTAGAGACAGATGCCGTCGGTGTGCTCGAACTTCTTGGCGGTGCGCGGGTCCGTGCGGATGCTGGCGAAGACTCGTTCCGGCTCACCGAACAGAAATCGAAACGTGTCGAGATGATGAATGCTCATGATTCGCAGCGTGACCCAGCCCAACCGTTGCTGCCACGGCATCCAATGCGGAATCGCGCGCATATCGATCGACGCGAACACCGGTTCGCCGAGGTCTCCCCGTTCGAGCAGTCGTTTGCACGCACGGATCGACTGGTCGTATCGCATGTTCTGATTCACGGCCAGCACGATGCCGGCATCTCGGCATAGCCGCGCGATCTCGGATGCCTCGGCCAAGTTCATGCCGAGCGGCTTTTGTGCCAGGATGCCGCGAACGTGGTCGTTGTGCTGTACCGCTTCACGAACGACGTCAATCTGCACATCCGGCGGCACGGCGATATCGATGATCTCAAGACTCTGGTCGGCCAGAAGGTCGCGGTAGTCGCCATGGACCGTGGCGATGCCGTGTCGAGCCGCTACTTCTTCCGCGCGCGTTCGCGATCCCGAGCAAATCGCCACCGGATTGAAGCCCGCTTGCCGATACGCCACCAGATGGCAATCAGCCATGATGAATCCGGCACCAATACACCCAATGCGCGGCGATTTGTCCTGCGGAAGCCGCGGACGAAAGTCGAGGTCGAGCGAAATCGGGTTTGCGGACATCGTGAGGCCCCTCGTTCAGAACGTGAGTTTCAACGCAAAGATGCAAAGATGCAAAGATGCAAAGATGCAATGGCCGGCATGACCACGTTCGGAAAACCCATTCACTTCTGCAATCGCGATCCACATCTTGATCGAGAACGATTCGTGCCGAAGTTGAACACGCAATCGACACTTTGTTTGCGTCTTTGCGTCTTTGCGTTGAAATTGCTCGCCAGTGAGTCACTCAATCGTGCTGAGCCAGCACGCGCTTCGTGTGCTGCTTATCAGACATGGCTCGATTGAGTGCCTTCAAGTATGCCTCGGCACTGGCTTGGATGATGTCGGTGCTGATTCCTTTGCCGTGATACGCCTTGTCGTTGACGAGGATTTCGACGAACGCCTCTCCTTGAGCGTCCTCGCCGCTCGTAACGCTGCGGATTTGAAAGTTACGCAGCGTTCCGGCCACTCCCGTGATGCGCTTCATGGCCAGGAAGATCGCGTCGAGCGGGCCGTCACCAGTCGCGGCATCGCGGCGCGGCGGCTCACTTTCGCATTGCAGTTCGACCGTCGCGGTCGGGATCGTGCCGGCTCCGGCGAATGTTTGCACACTGATCAACTTCCAGCGACCTGGGGCTTCATTCTTCTCGCCGACGTGGCTCTCGATCAGAGCGACGATGTCGGAGTCGTAGACTTCTTTCTTCTTGTCGCACAGTGCGATGAATTCCTGGAAGACATGCTCAAAGACTTTTTCATCCAAGGTGAAGCCCAACGAGTTGACTCGGTCGCGGAAGGCATGACGGCCGCTGTGCTTTCCCAAGACCAGATTCGTGCCGACAAAGCCGACATCGTCTGGCTTCATGATTTCATACGTTGCGCGGTTCTGGAGCATACCGTGCTGATGAATACCGGCCTCGTGTGCGAATGCGTTTTGGCCGACGATCGCCTTGTTCCGCTGCACCGTCATGCCGGTGATGCGAGAAACCAGACGGCTTGTCGGAAACAGTTTTGGCGTGTTGAGGTTTGTTTTCACGCCATAGAAGTCTTCTCGAGTTTTCAAAGCCATGACGATTTCTTCGAGTGCCGCGTTGCCGGCTCGCTCACCCAAACCGTTGATCGTGCATTCGACTTGCCGAGCACCCGCCTCGACGCCCGCTAAGCTGTTCGCCACCGCCAGGCCCAGATCGTCGTGACAATGTGTGCTGATCACCGCCTTGCCGATGTTGGTGACATTCGCCTTGAGGTACTCGATGCAGTGTTTGAACTGCGCGGGAGTCGCATAGCCGACCGTGTCCGGGATGTTGACGGTCGTGGCTCCGGCGTCGATCGCCTTCTCGACCACCTGACACAGGAAGTCGAGTTCCGTGCGCGCGGCATCTTCGGGCGAGAATTCCAAGTTCGGAGTCGTGATGTCCGGCCGTGAGGTCATCAAGTCGCGCGTGTACTTCACCATCTCCACTGTCGTGCGGAGAATTTCTTCCTCGGCCATCTTCAGTTTGAATTGACGGTGGATGGGACTGGTTGCCAAGAAAACATGGATGCGGCACTTTTCGGCTTCCTTCAAAGCTTCCCAGGCGCGATCGATGTCTTCCTTGCGACAGCGAGCCAGTCCGCAAATGACCGTGCGGTTGCCGAACTCGCGCGCGATAGCCCGCACCGCCTCGAAGTCGTCGGGCGAGGCGATCGGGAAGCCCGCCTCAATGACATCCACGCCGAGTTCGACCAGCGCCTTCGCGACTTCCAGCTTCTCGGCCGAATTCATGCTGCAGCCAGGCGATTGCTCGCCATCGCGCAAGGTGGTGTCGAAGATCGTGATCGTGTCAGTAACAGTTGAGGACATCGCAAAATCTCCTGTCAGCAAATCAAACCCGAGAAATCCAGAAACGAAAAAACCCTGAGCCTCCAGCGGAGGCTCAGGGTGCGTGATCACGATTCAAAATGTGCAACGACACCAAGCCCCGCTCTATGGCAGGAGAAGGTTGAGGCCCAGGAGTCGTCGCAAAGAAGTCGTCATTACAATTCCAATCAGAAAGCGGCAGCACTGTATCCAGTCGGCTGTCGGATGGTCAACACTTGACTTTAGTCTCCGCAGAACCGTTGGAGTAATTGACAACACCGGCCATTGCTGGCATCATCTCCTCATGAAAGCCGTTCAGCTTGTCCGCACTCGAATTACCTATTCCGAGTCTGCCTTTGCTGAATTGGTACTCTGGCAGGTTTCGAAACCAGTTGCTGGCTCGCGGCACCGATTCAAATACAGGCTGGCGTATGTGGTCCACGGGACATGCGTTCTGCGCTATGACCATGAAACTGGCAAAGCCGATCATCGGCATTTCGGTGGCAAAGAGAGCGCCTACATGTTTTCAAGTGTCGATCAGTTGATTGCCGATTTTCAGCGCGATATTGCGAGGTGGAACCGTGAAAACCCTGATTCTTGATGTCAAAGCACCGGCCGAGACGATGGCCGAGTTTGCACGAGTTTGGAAAACGAGTAAACCCGAAAAATCGGCACGCATCAGCTTTGCAACTCCCGATTTGCTGTGGCGAGTGCTGACGGCCAAACGCTGGGAACTCCTCAAGACGCTCTGTGGTGCCGGGCCGGTGTCGATCCGCGAAGCCGCGCGTCGCGTCGACCGTGACGTCAAGGCGGTTCACAGCGACATCACGGCGTTGCTGCACTCTGGTGTTCTCGATCGCACGGAGGATGGTCGCATCCTCTTTCCATTCGAAGCCGTGAAGGTGGAATTCTTATTACAGGCAGCTTAGTTGAGTGGGAATCGCGGAGCGACTCGCCTACGTCGCTCAGTCGCTCCCGCGACTGAGATTTCGACCTTTGCAAATGGAAATGTAATTCTCGGACGATCCCTTCGTTCAAGCATCGTGGTGAGGGTGGATGCATCACGCGTCGTAGTACATCGCGAATTCGAACGGATGCGGACGCTGCCGCAACGCGTCAACTTCGTAAATCGTCTTGTAGGAAATCCAAGTATCGATGACATCCTCAGTAAAGACATCGCCCCGCAAGAGAAATTCATAATCGCGGCGCAGTGCGGCGAGCGACTCGTCCAGCGAGCCGGGAACCTTCGGGACCGATTGCAGTTCTTCCGGTTCGAGGTCGTACAAATCTTTATCGAACGGCTGGCCGGGATGAATGCGGTTTTGAATACCGTCGAGCGAGGCCATCAACACGGCCGACATGGCCAAGTAACCGTTGCACGAGGCATCCGGAATACGGAACTCAATCCGCTTGCTTTCTGAGTTGGGACTGTTAACTGGGATGCGGATCGCGGCCGAGCGGTTGCGATAGCTGTACGCCAGATTGATCGGCGCTTCGAAGCCGGGGACCAGTCGCTTGTAACTGTTGGTCGTTGGACAGCAGAAGGCCATCAATGCGGGTGCGTGTTTCAGAATTCCGCCCATCGCGTGCATCGCCAGATCGCTGAGGCCGCCGTAGCCCGAGCCAGCAAACAGCGATTGTCCGTGCTTCCATAGCGAAAAATGCAGGTGCAGGCCTGACCCGTTGTCGTTGAACAGCGGCTTGGGCATGAACGTCGCCGTCTTGCCATGTCGGACGGCGACGTTCTTTACGACGTATTTATACAGTAGCAAGTTGTCGGCCGTGCGGAGCAACGGCCCGTGCCGCATGTCAACTTCGCACTGACCGCCAGTCGCGACCTCATGATGCTGGCGTTCGATCTCGATGCCGCACTCCATCAGCTTGAGCATGATCTCGGTCCGCAGGTCTTGCAGCGTGTCGGCCGGCGGCGTCGGAAAATAGCCCTCTTTGTGACGGATGTGATACCCGGCGTTGGGGGTCTTGCCGCCGCGTCCCCGATTCCATTGACCCTCAATGCTATCGACGTGGTAATACGCCTCGTGTTCGTTTTGGTCGAAGCGGACATCGTCGAAGACAAAGAACTCCGCCTCCGGCCCGAAGTTCGCCACGTCAGCGATCCCGGTTTGCAACATGTAGTTCGTCGCCTTTCGAGCCACATTGCGGGGATCGCGCGGATAGTCCTGTCGCGTAATCGGGTCCAGGATGTTGCACGTCATCGCCAGCGTGTGGCTGAGAAACGGATCGACGATTGCGGTAGTCGGCTCAGGAACAACGAGCATGTCGCTTTCGTTGATCGACTGCCAGCCGCGCAACGATGAGCCATCAAAGCCGAATCCATCCTCGAAGCTTTTCTCTTTCAGCATCTTGGCGGGAATCGTGAAATGCTTTTGAGTGCCCGGAAAATCCATGAAGCGCAGATCGACGGCTTGGAGTTCGCGTTCACGGCAAAGAGCAAGAACTTCGCGGGGGGTCATAAGAGGTCTGTCCGCTACGGGTGTGTCTGACGAGGCAGCGTATCGTAGCGCTCAGCGACCGCGCGTTCCAGCAGGCGGCAGTTTCTGGCAGGGCAGGCTAATCTTTCAAAATGGGCAAACGATGCCGAGATGTAACCCGAAGCGTCAGCGAGGGCGAGTGCTTCACGGGACCGCCGATTTCATCGCGTTCTGGAACGCTCGCCCTCGCTGACGCTTCGGGTTACATGAAAGTATAGCCTTCCCAAATTGAAACATTGGCCTGCCCTGAGTTTCTGGCCTCCGCTGTGTGGGCATGGCGAAATCCTGACAGAGTGCAATGTGACACAGGACGAATTGGGATAGATTGGTAGAGGCAGAAATCATAGTGACACGCTATCGGGTTAACGGAACAATGTCCTACAGCCAATTCATTGGAGATTTTGAAATGCAACCGCAATTAGAACGCCTTCAACTTTTGACCCGTCGGCACTTCTTCAAACAGAGCCAAGCCGGACTCGGCGCGATCGCGTTGGCGTCGATGTTGGCCAAGGACGCGCCGGCGGCTCCGGCTGGCAAGTCCGTTGATCCGCTCGCCCCGAAGAAGGCACACTTCGATGGCAAGGTCAAGCGGGTGATTTATCTGCACATGACCGGTTCTCCGCCGCATTTGGACCTATTTGATTACAAACCAGAACTGGTCAAGCACGACGGCGAGAACTGCCCGGACGAGTATCTCAAGGGGAAGCGGTTTGCGTTCACGTCGGGCGTGCCGAAGTTGCTCGGGACGCGACGGACGTTCTCGCAGCATGGTAAAGACGGCGTGTGGATGTCGGACGCAATTCCGCATCTGCATGGCGTCGCGGATGAGATGTGCGTCATCCGCTCGATGAACACCGACCAGTTCAATCACGCTCCGGCCGAGCTGCTGCTGTACACCGGCTCGCCGCGGTCGGGCCGGCCGTCGCTGGGATCGTGGGTGACGTATGGACTCGGCACCGAGAACGAAAACCTGCCCGGCTTCGTCGTGCTCATTTCGAGCGGCGTGCAGCCGAACGGCGGCAAGAATTCGTTCGGCACGGGTTTCCTGCCGTCGGTCTATCAGGGAGTGCAATGCCGTTCACAAGGCGATCCGGTGCTGTATGCCTCCGACCCGGAAGGCATGGACCGCGAGATGCGGCGGCTGAGCCTCGATGCCCTGCGTGATCTCAACGAACAGCAGGCGAAGGAACTCGGACACCCCGAAACGGCGACGCGGATCGCTCAGTACGAACTCGCGTTTCGGATGCAGATGTCGGTCCCCGAAGTCATGGACATCGCGAAGGAGCCACAAGCGGTGCTCGACGATTACGGCGCGAAGCCTGGCATGTCGAGCCTCGCCAACAACTGCTTGTTGGCGAGACGCCTGATCGAGGCCGGCGTGCGCTACGTGCAGCTCTTCGACTGGGGCTGGGACTTCCACGGCACTGGACCCGGCGAAGGAATCACAGAGGGTCTCACGAAGAAGTGTGCCACGATGGACCAGCCGGTCGCCGCGCTGATCAAAGACCTCAGGCAACGCGGGCTGCTGGAGGACACACTGATCGTGTGGGGCGGTGAGTTCGGCCGCACGCCGTTCCGCGAAGGCCGCACCGCCGGCAGCAACATCCTCGGCCGCGATCACTATCCCGACTGTTACAGCATGTGGCTGGCTGGCGGCGGAGTGAAGGGCGGCATCATGCACGGCGAGTCCGACGACCTCGGCTTCTCCGTCGCGAAGGACAAGGTTCACGTCCATGATCTGCAAGCCACGATCATGCACCTTCTGGGCTTCGATCACGAACGCCTGACCTATCGCTTCCAAGGCCGCGACTATCGCCTAACCGACGTGCATGGCAAAGTTGTTCGTGGCGTGCTGGCCTGATGCCCTTTGGAGTGCGGTGATGCATCACCGCTTTCCATTGCGGCGGAGCCGCTTTTGCTTTGCTTGAACGAATACGAACTCAGGTGAAAGAAAAGTGGCTCCGCCACAAACCAAAGCGGTGATCCATCACCGCAGTCCAAAGAACGCGCCCATCCGGACTGATGCCCATGAAAACTTGTTGGATCACCGCATTCACCTTCTTCATGCCGACCCTGTTGCTGGCTCAAACGCCTGATCCGAAGGGAGTCGAATTCTTCGAGCAGAAGATTCGGCCGGTTTTGTCGCAACATTGCTATGCCTGTCACTCCGAGGACGCGCATACGGCCAAGAAGCTGAAGGGGGCTTTGTATCTCGATTCAGCGGAAGGGATGCTCTACGGCGGCGACACGGGCCCGGCGATTGTCAAAGGCAAGCCGGCGGAAAGTTTGCTCATCAAGTCATTGAAGTACGACGGCTTCGAGATGCCGCCAACCGGGCGATTGTCGGACGACGTCATTGCGGACTTCGCGAAGTGGATCGAAATCGGCGCTCCCGACCCGCGACAGGGACGCAAGCCGGGAGCGAAGAAACGGGAGATCAATCTCGAAGAGGGCCGGCAATTCTGGTCGTTCAAGCCGCTGGCACAGGTCGCGCCGCCGGAGGTCAAAAACACCGCGTGGGTCCGTTCGCCGATTGACCGTTTTGTTGTCGCGAAGCACGAAGAGAACGGGCTCCAGCCAAACGGCCCCGCAAGCAAAGAAAAGCTGATTCGCCGCGCGTACTTCGATCTCATCGGTCTGCCGCCGACGCCGGAACAGGTCGAGGCGTTCGTGAAGGACGAGTCGCCGAGTGCATTCGAGAAAGTCGTCGATGAGCTGCTGCAAAGCGAACGCTACGGCGAGCGTTGGGGGCGGCATTGGCTCGACGTCGCGCGGTTCGCCGAGAGTGGCGGGTACGAGTTCGATGGCTTTCGGCCGGGAGCGTACCACTATCGCGATTGGGTGATCCGCGCTCTCAACAACGACCTGCCTTATGACGAGTTCGTGCGGATGCAGATCGCCGGCGACATGCTCAAGCCGGACGATTATCAAGGGGCGGCGGCGGTTGGGTTTCTCGTGGCCGGGCCGTATCCGGGGCAGATCACGGCCAAGACCGTCGAACGAATTCGCTACGACCAACTCGACGACATGCTGATGACGATGGGCGGTTCGATGTTGGGCCTGACGCTTGGCTGCGTCCGCTGTCACGAACACAAGTTCGACCCGATCCCGCAGCAAGATTATTACGGCTTGGCCGCGTCGCTCGCCAAGACGGCACACGGAGCGAAGCCGTTCGACCCCGATGCAGCCGCCACGCAACTCGCGCTCGACAAGCATCGCGTGGAACACGAACCGCTCGTCGCCGCACTGAAAAGGTTCGCACACGAAGAACTTCCGAAACGCTTCGACCCCTGGCAGAAAAACGAACTCCCCAAGCAACCCGATGCGCCGCGCTGGCAGACCTTCGACCCGATCGACGTTGATGCCGAACGCTCGTACCTCAAGATGCTGGCTGGCGGGATTGTCGCTCACGACGGCAACATCACTCCGGGCAGCAACGTGAATCAACGCGGCCGACGCCGAGCCGCACGCGACGCGGAAGAATACACGGTTGCTGTCCACACGTTTCAAAAGAATCTGACCGCGCTGCGGCTGGATGCTTTCACCGACAAGTCGCTCCCCAAACGCGGTCCCGGCTTGAACGCCGACGGCAGCTTTCAATTGGCCGAAATCAAAGTCACCGCGAAACCGTTGGACGCGAACGCGCCGGAAAAGCCAATCGCGCTGAAACTGAAACCGGTCTTCGCGGCGTTTGAGGACAAAGATCAACCGCTGGCAAATGCGGTTGATGACAAGCCCACGACGGCCTGGATCGTGCGAACCAATGCTGGCAAAGACAACGCGGCCATCTTGGAAATCGACGGCGGCCTCGTTGGCTTCGCAAGCGGCACGGAGCTGACGATCGAGTTGAAATTCCTTGACCTGGGCCTCGGCCGCGTGCGATTTGCACTCAGCACCGAACCGAACCCTGCGACATGGGCCGGCGACATCGAACCGCAGCATCTGGGCGAAATTCGCGCGCTGCTGGCTGCAAACAACAATCAGGTTACCGAAGCGGCGCGCGAGCCGTTGGTCCACTGGTTCAGTCCGTTCGACACTGAGACGGCCAAGGTTTTCAACACCGTGCGCGATCACGCAGCACGCGAACCCCGTTCGCCGCTGACCGAGGTCTACACGACCATTGCCGGTGGACAAGACGTCTTTTTGCTGCGACGTGGCGAGGTCGACAACAAACAAGGCAAAGCCGAGCCGGCATTCGTGCAAGTCCTGAACACCGCCGCCGACAAAGAAGCTCGCTGGTTGCCGAAACCAGTCGCTGGTCAGCCGGCCGTTGATCCGCGAGTTGGCTTGGCGAATTGGATGACCGACGTCGAGCACGGTGCCGGACCACTGTTGGCGCGCGTGATGGTGAATCGGCTGTGGCAGCATCATTTTGGCGAGGGACTGGTCGGCACGCCAAACGACTTTGGAGCACAAGGCGAGCGGCCGAGTCACCCGGAACTGCTCGAATGGCTTTCCACCGAGTTCGTTAAGGCGGGCTGGAAACTGAAGCCGCTGCACAAGCTGATTCTGTTGAGCGCCGTTTATCAGCAGTCGAACGAGGTCAACGCTGAGAACGTGAAGATTGATTCCGAGAACCGATTCCTGTGGCATCACCGACCGCGGCGGTTGGATGCGGAGATCATTCGCGACTCAATTCTCGCAGCGGGCGGCTCGCTCGACACGACGATGTTTGGACCGAGCGTGCTCGACAACACCGCGCGCCGCAGCGTGTACCTCCGCGTGAAACGGAGCGAGCTGATCCCGTTCATGACGATGTTCGATGCGCCAGAACCAACTCAAAGTATCGGCGAACGCATCAGCACGACAGTCCCCACACAGGCGCTGGCGATGATGAACTCGCCGTTCGTCCGACAGCAGGCTGAGAAACTGGCGGTGCGAATTCGACCGACGAAGGAAACGCCGCTCGAAATCGCGATCGACAAGGCGTATCAAATCGCATTCACTCGCCGGCCGACAAACGAGGAGCGCGGCCGCATGACGGCATTCGTCCAACAACAGTCTGCCGGAAGTCCCAGCATGGACACGGCGCTCGTCGAGTTCTGCCAAGTGCTGCTGTGTTTGAATGAGTTTGTGTATGTGGATTGAGTCCGCTTTTTTTGCGTTGCCAATAAGATGAGGTGGAATCATGAAATCAGAAGCCGTCGAATATCCTCCCTTGGTTCCGATCGAATACTGTGGCAAATGGATCGCTTGGAACCACGACCAGACGAAGATCGTTGGCAGTGGCCACACGCTGTCCGAAGCTCGTGACGCAGCCCTCAAGGCGGGAGAATCTCGCCCGTACCTCACGAAAGCGCCTCACGCGACCGTTCGATTTGCAGGGGGCGCACGATGAAGTTTCCGTTTCAGCATTACCGAACCGCACCCTCTCCGCTGGATGGATCAGATGAATTGTGGCGTCCGGAGATTCCGCTGCATTTGATCGGCCAGAAGAATGAGCTTTTTTCGTATGGACTGCTCGATTCTGGTGCTGACGGCGTGCTGATCAGTCGTAGCATCGCTGACGATCTCGGAATCGCTTTGAACGAATCGGCGCGGTGGCTTGTTCGCGGAATCAGCGGGGAGTCATTGGAGGCCGTGCTGGGATATGTTGAGATCGAGGTCATGGATCGCCAGGAATCCGCGTGTTGGCGCTTGCCTGTGGGTGTCGTCACGTTCAAGGATGCTGCGAATGACGACATCGTCTTGCTCGGCCAAATCGGATTCCTTCAGTACTTCGACACACAATTCTTCGGAGCCAAGCACATGGTCGAGTTGCGGCCAAACGGCACGCATCCGATTCCACCAGTTCACTGAAACTGCCGAAAGGACCAAGACATGATTGGCAATCTCGCCCTTCCCACTCGTCGCCGCTTCTTGCAAGACGCCGGCCTCGGCTTTGGTTCAGTGGCTTTGGCCGCGATGCTGCATCAAGACTCGTCGGCCGTGCAGCCGGCTGCGGTGAATCCGCTGTTGGCTCGCGCACCGCAATTCGCGGCGCGCGCCAAGTCGATAATCTGGCTCTTCATGACTGGCGCGCCTTCGCAAGTCGACACATGGGATTACAAACCGGAATTGCAAAAGCGGGACGGCCAAGATCTCGCTGGCGCGGACCCCAAGACCGGGTTCTTCACCACCAGTGGCAAGTGTCTGAAGTCGCCGTTCGACTGGCGACAATACGGTGAGTCCGGCTCCTGGGTGCCGGACATCTTTCCGCACCTGTCACAACATGTGGATGAGATGACCTTCATCCATTCGATGTATCTGCGGCAGAACAATCACGCTCCGGCGGCGATTGAGTTGATGTGCGGCACGAATCGTCCCGGACTGCCGGCGATGGGAGCTTGGATCACCTACGGACTGGGTGCGGAGAATGAAGACCTGCCGGCCTACGTCGTGCTGCACGACACGCGGCCGCGCGGTGACGATCAAATTTGGTCCGCTGGCTTCTTGCCCAAGACGTATCAAGCGTTGACGCTCGACGCGCGCCGCAAAGAGGCGATCGACAATCTCGCGCGCGACGGCAAGCACAGCGACATCCAGCAGCGAGCACAACTCGATCTGCTCCGTGCGTTGAATCAAGAGCACGCGACCGCTCGGCCGACTCAAGCGGACCTCGCGGCGCGCATCAACTCGTATGAGCTGGCCTATCGCATGCAGATGGCCGCTCCCGAAGCCCTCGATATCGCCAAGGAATCTGACGCGACGCAGAAACTCTATGGCTTGGACAAGCCCGAATGCACGACGTTTGCTCGGCAGTGTTTGATTGCTCGGCGCTTGGTCGAGCGCGGTGTGCGGTTTGTGCAAATCTTCGCAGGCAAGGGGGTCGGAGGGGATGGCAGTGTCAACGATGTCCCGTGGGATTGTCATTCGGATTTGGAGTCCAACCACCGCTCGAACGGCCTGCACACCGATCAACCCGCCGCCGCGTTATTGACCGACTTGAAGTCGCGCGGACTGCTCGAAGACACGCTGGTCATCTGGGGCGGCGAGTTTGGCCGCACTTCCGATTCGCAGGGGGCGAAAGGCCGCGACCACAACCCGAATGGCTTCACGATCTGGCTCGCCGGCGGCGGCGTCAAACGCGGCTTCCATTACGGAGCCACCGACGACTTCGGATACAAGGCAGTCGAAAACAAAGTTCACGTCAACGACCTGCACGCCACGCTGCTACACCTGTTCGGCATCCAGCACGACAAACTCACCTACCGCTTCAACGGCCGCGACTTCCGCCTGACCGACGTCGCCGGAGAAGTCATTTCCGATCTCCTGGCGTGACTGGAGTTCGCAACACGGCGGCCGACAATTGGTGGGATCGAGTATGCGAAGTTCGCGGTTCTAAATGACCGTGCGTGATTCATGTCGATAACCAACCGCCGACCCGATATCAGCCGGAACGCGCTAGCGTCCGGTTCTCACCGCTCCGAACCGGACGCTAGCGCGTGCCGGCTGATTGGCTTGGATCAACACGAATCGCGCACGGTCATTTAGCTGTATTCTTTGATCTTGCGATACAGCGTTCGCTCGCCGATTCCCAGCATGTGGGCGGCCTCTTCACGGTTGCCCTTCGTCACTTCCAGAGCGCGCTGGATGTAGTACTTCTCGACATCATTGAGCGGCTTGCCAATCAGTTGATCCGCGCCGAAAACCATGTCACCGAATTCGGTCTCGGTGGCCGAGCCGGGGGCGGGGCGGATCTCTTCTGGCAGGTCATCGATATCTAATAGTCCGTCGATGTCGTTGACCAACATGCTTTCGACGGCGTTGCGTAGTTGGCGGATGTTCCCCGGCCAGTCGTAAACGACCAGCGCGTGCCGAGCGGCTCGCGAGATATTCGGCACCTCGCGGCCGTGGATGTCTGACACCACTTTGCGGAAGTGGTCGAGCAACAATGGGATGTCAACTCGCCGTTCTCGCAACGGCGGCAAGCTGATACGGACGACGTTCAATCGGAAATACAGGTCTTCGCGAAACTTACCCGTGCTGACGGAATCTTTCAGATCGGCGTTTGTCGCGGCCACCAGACGCACGTTGACATCGACTTCGTCGTTCGAACCAACACGCGTGATCCTGCGGCCTTCCAACACACGCAGCAATTTGATCTGCGTGTCGAGCGGCATCTCGCCGACTTCGTCGAGGAACAGCGTGCCACCGTTGGCGTATTCGAACTTGCCGACTCGTTTGCTGATGGCTCCCGTAAATGCACCCGCTTCGTGGCCGAAGAGTTCGCTTTCCAGAATGCTTTCCGGCAAGGCCGAGATATTCAGCGGCACGAACGGTTTGTTTTTGCGATCGCTGTTTTGATGCAGCGCGCGGGCGACCAGTTCTTTGCCGGTGCCACTTTCACCGAGGATCAGCACCGTGGTATTCGTGTTCGAGACGTGCTTGAGTTGATCGATGACTCGCTTCATCGACGGGCTATTGCCGATGACGCCTTCGAAGCCGAACTTTTCATCCAGCCGGCGAGCCAATTCGGCATTGCGGCGAATCAACCGCACGCGGGTCGACGCTTTTTCGACGGAGGCTCGCAGTTCGCCAATGTCGAGCGGTTTCGTCAAGTACATTGACGCTCCGGCTTGTCCCGCCGCGAGTGCCGACTGTACGGAGGCGTGGCCCGTCAGCAGGATGACTTCGGCGTCCGGCAGCTCTTCCTTCGTTCTGCGGAGCAGCGTGAGCCCATCGATCTCGCCCATGCGCAGATCAGTAACGACGACATCGTAGTTTTCTTTCTCGATCAGGCTCAATCCCCGCTCGCCCGATCCGGCGACGGTGCATTCGTAGCCAACCCGCTCCAAGCTTTCGGCCACGGCTTGCGCATGCGGTTCGTCGTCATCGACGATCAGCACGCGAATGCCGGAGCCGGGAAGGTCAGGTTTATCGATGTCTTTCGCGATCATGCGGAGACTTTAACGGATCGTCGCAAAGAGGAAACCACAGCGGACGCAGCGATATCGAGTTGTCGCCCAAGGGGCCGGGAGTCATTTTCAGGTCGGCGACAAACGCCTCCACAGTTCGTGCGACGAAACCGCCGACCTGAAAAAGACTCCCGACCCCCTTCGCTCGTGCGCTACGTCACCGGCGGCGTGATGCCGAAATCTTGGATGGACAGCAACGACCGAAATGGCAACTGTCGCGAGGCGAAGTTGGCGGCTCCTCCCTCCATGCGATCGACGATGCCGACGACTTGAATCACTTCGCAGCCAAACTCGACGATCCGATCGACCGATTGCAAGGCGCTGCCGCCGGTTGTGACGACGTCGTCGATGATGACCACTTTCATGGCGGCAGCGACCGGGCCTTCGATGTAGCGTTGTGTGCCGTGCCCTTTCGGCTCCTTGCGGACCAGGAATCCGCACAGCTCGCGTCCGCGAGCGGCGGCGACCGTGAGTACTCCGCCGATGATTGGGTCCGCGCCGATCGACATGCCGCCGATCGCATCAAACGAAACATCGGCCAGCAGGTCGAGCAGCCCCTCACTGACCAGCCGCAGCCCTTCCGAGTGCAGCGTGATCTGCTTGCCGTCCAAGTAGTAAGCCGACTTCTTGCCCGATGCGAGCGTGAAGTCACCGAACTTGAGAGCACGTTGATGAAACAGGTCGATCAATTTCTGGCGGTCGTACATTCTTCACTTCCAATAAACGAGACGATTAGTCTTCAAACAAGCGAGGTCGCAGTCGTGCGGCAGGTTTTTAACCTGCCCGTCAAACACGGACTCTGATTTCGAGTGAAACACGAGATATTGAAAACCGCGATATCTCACGGGCAGGTTACAAACCTGCCCCACGAGTTCGCTTGTTTGAGGATTAGTTTAGTCGAACGGCAACTAAAACGTACCCGGCCGGTGCCTGACCCGTTGCTGATACGTGATCGCATTATTCCTCGGCGCAGATCAACAAGTCCATCAGACGGAGTTCAAATCCGGGCAACAGCGCGGGACGATAAGTGTCATGTTCGTGAATGATCTCCTCAACAATTCCGGCCGTGGTTTGCCGGAAAATGGTCATGATCCGTTGGAACCGATCGAAGACCCAATATTCCTTAACCCCCGCAGTCAAGTATTCGTCGCGCTTCTCGATGTAGTCACGATGCAGGTTCCTGCGTCCTGCCGAGACGAGTTCGACGACGATCGTGGGCATGTCAACGTTGGCCTTCGGTTTTCGGCCAAGTCCGGCCCAGATGACGCGATCGGCTCGCCGCCGCTTTCCGCCGATCCGCACATGCTCCTCGGGGAGCGTCCGGTCCAGTGTCTTGCCTTGTGGATGCTCGTGCTGATACCAGCGGAGTAAGAACCCCAGTTCGTCGTTCGGATTGCGTTCTTGCGGTGAGGGGATGGCATTCACAACCAGCACTCCGTCGATCAGTTCGTAACGAAAGTTTTTGTCGAACTTGGTCACCGAATCGAACTCTTCGGCGGTCATGTGGATGCCGTTCAGCGCCCGGGTCAGCACAAGCCGTCTCGGCTTAATGGCGACCGATGGTGCTGGACGAGAGAGTGTGGCAGTCATGGGATCCTCCGATCATTTCGGGGCCGATTCGGGATCAAGTGTCTTGACGGCTTTCAGATATTCGGAATGTTGGCGAATGGGATCGAGAGCCGAGTCGTCTCGCAAGGTCTGCGCGAAGTTTGCCTGCATGGTCGGACCGGCGAGCTGGTGAGCGTCGCTCAACAATTCGACGGCGCGAGCCACGTACTCTTCCGCCAGTTCATCGCGGCGTTCCACGGTCAGCTTCGGATCGACCAAGACTTTCGCGTAGGCTTGGGCATAGACCGTGGCGGGATTGAAGAACAGCGGCCAGGCGTGCGGGCCGAGCTGCGCAGTGGCTTTTTTCGTGAAGGGATCGCCTTTTTCGATGACCGCAACAGCCCCGGCGTGATCGCCCAGCATTACGATCGCAAACGCCAGTCCGTGATACGAACGAGGATCCTGCGGATTGAGGCGCAACGCTTCGTCGAAGTCCTCTTTGGCCAGTTTGGCCGCTTCCAGCAAATAGGCCCAACCGCGGCGCGTGAGCATGTTGGGCGACGGTTCGTATTGCAGTGACATCGTGTAGTCGTTGATCGCCTCACGGTA
Source organism: Planctomyces sp. (assembly GCA_043775215.1). Taxonomy (GTDB): domain Bacteria; phylum Planctomycetota; class Planctomycetia; order Planctomycetales; family Planctomycetaceae; genus SXKJ01. The sequence goes on from JAYVSP010000111.1 coordinate 20,822, forward strand.
TTTCTTCAGCTCCGCCAGAGCCTCTCCGCGAGCACGATAGACATCGCCGACCGGTCCGGCTTTCTCCAGGTAGGCCGTGAAACCGGCGATCGCTTCTTCGTAGTGTTTGAGTGAAAACAAAGCTTCGGCTCGCAGCCGGATCACGTCTTTGTCGTCGGCGTTCGCGGCTAGCGATTGATCGTAAGCTGAAACCGCTTCTTCCATGCGGCCCGCTCGTTGATGGATGCGGCCGATTTGACCGAAGACATCGGCTCGGCGAAGCGGACTGGTTTCCAACGACAACGCTTTCTGAAAGTCTGCCAGCGCAGCGTTCGCAGCGTTCAATGACGATTGAATCTTGCCTCGGAACGAATAGATCGTCGCCTGTTGCGGAGAGATTTGAGCGGCCGTGGTCAGTGCCGCGAGAGCCTTTTGGAACTCTTCCGCCGCGCGGAGATTGGCCGCGGCGTCAGGAGAAGTCGTGGCGATCTGCGAGCCTTGTCGCCAGCCGACCTCAGCCAAGTTGATGTACGGAGCCGCTTGATCGGGTTTGAGTTGTGCGGCCTTTTCGAAATCGGCGCGGGCAGTGGCGTATTGCTTTTGCAGGACGGAAACAGCGCCGCGATTGAGATAAGCGTGGTACGACTGCGGATCGAGTTCGAGGGCTTTCTCAAAATCCTGGTGCGCGTTTTCGAACTGCTGGAGATAACCGAAGGCCACGCCACGAGTCAGATATGGCCAGATGAACTCGGGGCGGCGCGAGATGCACGCCGTGTATCCGGCCGCGGCCGCAGCCCAACGTCCCGCATGAAGATGACACAGGCCAAGCATGTTGAGCGACCAGAAGTCGTCCGGGTCGGCTCGCAGTGCGTCTTGATAATGACTCAGCGCAATGTCGTATTGGCGTTGATAACGTGCTCGCTCACCGAGCAGATAGTGGTCGAAACGGGATCGCGGCTGAAGCGTCTGCGCGGTCTCCGCGGCCTTCATCGCAGCGGCCGTTTCGCCAAGAAGGTTGTGCAGATCGGCTCGCAGGAACCACATCGGTTGCGAAGCGAGGCCAAGTTGTTCGGCCTGTTTCAAGCGACCCAAGCTACGTTCTGCTGCGTCACGCATGCTGGCATCGTTGTCTTTCGTCGCCAGTGAGTTCTCGACGCGTGCCAGCGTGACGAGCACTTCCAATACTCCCGCACGCCATTTTGCCACTGCCTCTTGGCCGAGCAGCGTCAGGCGGTGATCAACCTTTTCCGGTTGAGCAAAGTCGATCGGAAACAGTTCCAGCGCGGCGAGACCATGCTTCAGTGACTCGCGGCTATCGTCGATCGAATCGTCTCCGGAGATATTGCCGCCGAAGATGCGAGTCTGTTCGACGGCATTATCAAACTTGGCCAGTTGGGTTCTCGCGGCGTCGAGTGTCGCACGTTGAGCCAATGCAGCGTTGACCGCCGTGAGTTGCGTGCGTGCTTGCCGCTGAAGTTTCGTCAAGGCGGATTCGGGCGACAGCAGCGTGACGACTTCGGTCAACATGACTTGGGCTTGCTGATAGTCCTGCTGATCGTCGATCGCTTGTTGGGCTTCGGCCAAGCGTTGCTCGACCCTGATGCGAATGGCTGTCACTCGTTCGCGTTCGGCGGCGGCTTGCAGGCGAGCGACGTCGTCGATCTGGTTTTGGATATCGCCGCGGACGGAGGCTAGTTTGGCCTCAGCTTGGACTTGTCCCAAGGCTTCGGTCAGCAGCGAAGTGGCCTTCGTCAGGTCGGACTGTTCGATCGCGGAGCGGGCGGCGGCGATCTTCGATTGCGCGGCGAAACGGAGTCCATCAACTCGGCGGCCTTCCACGAAGTGCCACATCACGGCACCGAGAACCAAAACGAGAAGCGAGACACTACTGGTCGTGACGAGCGTGCGATGTCGTTTGGCCCAACGCCTGACACGTCGGTGCCACGGTTCGGTGTAAACCGAAACCGGCTCGTCCGCCAAGTACGCTTCGACGTCGGCGGCCAGATCGAGAGCCCTGGGATAACGGTCGACTTTCTTCTTCGCCATCGCTTTGCTTGTGATGGCTTCGAGCGGCTTGGGAATCGTCGGGTCGATTTCTCGAGCTCGTTTGACGCGGCCTTCGATGACTGAATTGACGACATCGTGGATCTTGCCGCGTGGGACGGGCTGATGGTTGGTCAGCAGTTTGTAGAGGATGCCTCCCAGCGAGTAGATGTCGGAGCGCGCGTCCAGCTCGTGGATCATTCCGCGTGCCTGTTCGGGAGGCATGTATGCGGGAGTGCCCATGACTTGGCCCATCACGGTTTGACTGCCGGCGCTGCGTGCGTCGGACGAGACTTGCCGCTGCCCGGTGGCGGTGACGGTTGGTGCCATCTGCGATCTGCTGCCGGCTGGCTGAGTTGCTCCTGCTTTGGTCGCTAAGTCCGTGAGCGGCACGGCGCTAGCCGCCGGTGTCTCCGCATGTGTTTTCGTTGTGCCGGGAGCCGTGTTCGATGCGGCGTCACCGGTGGCTAGCGCCGTGCCGCTCACGGACTGTGCTTGTGTCTTGCCAGGAGTTGTTCCGCTTTCGAGGACAGTGGCGTCGTCGGTACGCGCCGGTTCGCCGGCGACAACGGTTGCCGTCTCGGCTGTCGCGTCCGAAGCGAGAAAGTCATCGTCTGGTGCATTCGCGTCGGAGCGGTCCGATGCGATCATCTGCTCGCCAATCACATCGACCAATTTGGCCAAACCCCAGTCGAGTACTAGCGTCTCGCCGAACTCGCCGATCATCACATTTAGCGGCTTGAGGTCGCGGTGCAGAACTCCTTTTTCATGTGCAAAACCGACCGCTTGACAGACCGCGATGAACTGCCGCAGCAATCGCGTGAGCGCCAAATTCCGTTCGGAACTGTCTCGCGGCAGAGCGTGCATGGCCTCGATCGCCTTTTCCATGTTGCCGCCGCGGAGCAACTTCATGGCATAGAACGGAGTGCCGTTGTCCTGATATCCCAGGTCGTAGATCGGAATGATTCCGGGATGCTCAAGCTGCCCAGTGATTTGGGCTTCCTCCAAAAACCGCTCGACGATCACCCGGTTCTTGAGTGCTTTCGGCAACAGTTCTTTGAAGGCGACTTCGCGGCGGATGGCTTTGTCTTCCGCTTTCCAGATGTTCCCCAAGCCGCCGTGCGCGAAGTTGTCCAGCAGTTGATAACGCTCGCCCGCGTTCGACATGTTTGCCAGTTTATCTTGCATTCCCCCGGTGCCTGTGCCGGTTCCGCCGCGAGCCTTGGTGACTGTTTCAGCCCACTGCGATCCGGCAGGAGTCGGCTTTCCAAAGGCCGGTTTGGTGGCGTCCAGCATTGTGCTCATGATGGATCGGCTGCCGACGGAGGCCCCCATCGAGCCTGTGCGGCTGGCATCCAATCGAGCTCTCATCGACCCTTCCATACGGCTGCCACTTTTCGTTCCGCTGCTGCTTTGGTCCTCGGCCTGCGTCTGACCGGCATCGTCTCTCAGAGCCTCGTCGATCAACGTGGCCTGATCGTTGCGAGGAACTCCATCCGCCGATCTCGTCGGCGTTTCATCCATAACGATCGTGGCCTCTGCATCGTCGACTGAGAAAGAATTGCGGGGCGCGGACAGAACCGGGTCAATCAATGTGCGGTCGTCATTTGCGACGTCCACGTTCTCGGGCAGAGTCGCTCCATCCTCGGCCGCCGAGTCAATCAGCGTGCGATCTTGGGGCGGCGAACCGGCACCATGCGAAGGGTCCAACAACGTCGCATCGTCATTCGCGTGTGGATCGGCCTGCCGCGTCTCACCGTCGGCCACGGATTCGTCGGCAGCAGTGTCCATCTGCGTCGCCTCCTCGGTTGGCCGAGGGGCGAGTTGCCGCGGGTCATGTGAGGGGGGCGAACCGGGACGCGACATGGTAGAACCTTTGGCTGATCAAGCGACTGCAAATCTCATTCACCGCGTGTGAGCGACATTGTATTGGCAAAGGCAGGTTCAGCGAGTCCTTTGGGAGTGCTCCAACGACCAGGGTGTCGAGGTCTTGCTCCCATCCGTGTGGCCTCCTTATCCGTGTGGGGCGGAGTTCCCTGAGATCGGTCAAAGCCCTGGCAACGCAACCCACACGGATAAGACGGCCACACGGATGGGAACCACTCAAATCCCAGAACAACCCTATTTTTACCTTACTCCTCCTCTCGCCTGCGACAATCTGACACAACTGCAACAACTTTCGGAGGCAGAGGAGCTCACTTCGCCGTTGAGTCCACAGCGTCTGTCGGCCAGAATCACGCCAGTCTCACCAGGGCCTCTCCCGCCATTTGACCTTCCTGTTGCTTCCCGCCGAGTCCATTTGCCAAGGTTCCGTCGATGCGTGTCCTTCGCCGCTGCTGGTTGGCATGGAGTTTTGTTTGTCTCGCGGTGTTGGGGCGCCCCGGCTTGAGTTTTGGCGACGAACTGACCTTTGAGGCTCACATTCGGCCGATCTTGAAGGCTCATTGCTTCGATTGCCACGGGGCTGAGGAGGAGCTGAAAGGAAAGCTCGATCTGCGGCTGAAACGACTGATGGTCAAAGGAGGCGAGTCCGGTTCCGCGATCGAGCCTGGAAAGCCGGAAGCAAGTTTGTTGCTGCAACGAATCAAAGCGGGTGAGATGCCACCAGGACCGGCGAAGGTGTCGGCTCGCGAAGTGCAGGTGCTCGAACGCTGGATCACGGATGGTGCCAAGACGGCTCGGGAGGAACCGGCCGAGATCGGCAAAGGTCTTGGCATCACCGACGAGGAACGCTCCTATTGGGCCTTTCAGCCGGTGAGGCGACCGCGGGTGCCGCATTTGAAATCTGAGATCTCAAACTGGAAATCCTCATTTGTGAGCGGCAAGGCGCTAGCCGCCGGTCGATCCGCACAACCATCGGTGGCTAGCGCCAACCCGCTCACTTCGGAATCTCAGATTCGCACGCCGGTCGATGCGTTTATTCTCGACAAGCTCCAAGAGCGCGGGCTGTCGTTTGCTCCGGAAGCGGACAAGCTCACGCTGCTGCGGCGAGCATCCTTTGATTTGCTGGGCCTGCCGCCGTCACGCGATGTGACCGAGGCGTTTCTCGACGACAACGAACCGGATGCTTATGAGCGTCTGGTCGATCGTTTGCTCGCGTCACCGCATTATGGCGAGCGATGGGGGCGGCATTGGTTAGATGCGGTCGGGTATGCCGACTCGGACGGCTACACGATCAACGATCGCGACCGGCCATACGCCTACAAGTATCGGGACTGGGTCGTTCGAGCATTCAATTCCGACAAGCCGCTCGATCAATTCCTCATCGAGCAACTTGCCGGTGATGAGTTGCTCCAGGGCAAGTACGCGAATCTGTCTCCCGACGAGATCGAGCTGCTCACGGCGACCGGCTTTCTCCGCATGGCGTCCGACGGGTCGGGTGACGGCTCTGTCGATCAGGATACGGCGAAGAATGCGGTCGTCGCCGACACGCTCAAGATTGTCAGTTCGTCGCTGCTCGGTCTGACGGTCGGATGTGCCCAGTGTCACGACCATCGGTACGACCCAATTTCGCAAGCGGACTATTACCGTCTGCGAGCGATCTTCGAGCCGGCTCTCAATTGGAAAGCGTGGCGAAACCCTAACGAGCGATTGCGAACGCTCTTCACCGACTCCGATCGCGCGGCGTCCAGTGCGATCGAAGCCGAAGTCGCCAAGGTCGCCGACGAGAAGAACAAGAAGCAGGCCGAGTACATCGCTCAGGCGCTGGAGTTGGAACTTCAAAAGCACCCCGAGGAACTGCGTGGCAAATTGAAAGAGGCGTATCAAACGCCAGCCGACAAGCGGACCCCCGAACAACAGCAACTCTTGAAGGAACGGCCCAGCGTCAACATCTCGCCGGGAGTGCTGTACCAGTATCTGCCGAAAGCGGCCGAGGAGCTGAAGCAATTCGATACGCGCATGGGTGAAATGCGTTCCAAAAAACCGGTCGAAGATTTTCTGCACGTGCTGACCGAGGACGCGGGCACTCCGCCGCCGACGCATCTGTTCCATCGCGGCGATCACCGTCAACCCAAAGAAAACGTCATTCCCGCGATGCTGACGATCGCCGCACCACCGGGACAAACGGTTGAGTTTCCCATCGACGATCCGAAACTGCCAACGACTGGTCGGCGGCTGGCGTTCGCGCATTACCTCGTCAGTGGCAAAGATCCACTTCTCGGTCGAGCACTCGCCAATCGTATCTGGATGCACCACTTCGGCCGCGGACTCGTCGGCACCCCTGGCGATTTCGGACAGCTCGGCGAACGACCGACTCATCCGGAGTTGTTGGACTGGCTGGCGTCAGAATTGGTGGGGAGGTGGGGAGACATGGAGATGGGGAGAAATGAGAGCGTAATCTCTCGCCCCACCACCCCCTCGCCCCATCACCCCATCTCATTCAAATCACTGCACCACTTGCGGATGACTTCAACAGTCTATCGGCAATCGACCGCGCGACGGCCGGAATTGGACGCTGTTGATCCGAGCAATTTGCTGCTCGGTCGCATGAGCGTGCGGCGTCTCGATGCCGAGGTGCTGCGCGATCGAGTGCTGGCTGCCAGCGGGTCGCTCGTGAGCACGATGTTCGGCAAGCCAATTCCGGTCGCGGAAGACTTCGTCGGACAAGTCATCGTCAACGATGCTTCACGCCGCAGCGTCTATGTGCAGGCGAAACGCAGCAAGCCGGAAACACTGATGCGGGCGTTCGACGCGCCAGTCATGGAGTCCAACTGCGACAAGCGGATCTCGTCCACCGTCGCCACACAATCGTTGATGTTCATGAACAGCGAGTTCATCTTGAAGCAAGCTGCCGCGATGGCCGGTCGTGTACGAGCCGAAGCGGTCTTCGAACCGTCGTTGCCCTTTAAGCTGGACGAGCATCTCATCCCCGAACGAACCACGCGTCCGTGGCAATTCGGGTTCGGCGAATTCGACGCTCAAAACAAACGCACGAAGAATTTCACCCAACTGCCACATTGGACCGGTTCGTCGTGGCAAGGAGGACCAGCCTTGCCCGACCCTCTGATCGGTTTTGCGATCCTCAACGCGGCCGGAGGTCATGCCGGAAACGATGCTCGCCACGCAGTCATCCGTCGCTGGACGGCACCAGCGTCCGGAGTCGTGTCCATCACCGGACAACTGCATCACCCGTCCGAAAACGGCGACGGTGTGCGCGGCCGAATCATTTCAAACCGCAGTGGCCTCGCGGAAGAATGGATCGCTCAGCACAGCACGGTGGAGACGCCCGTCCCTTCGATTGAGGTGCAGCCCGGCGACACGCTCGACTTGGCCACCGATTGCCGCGAGTCCGTGACTTCTGACTCATTCGGCTGGACCGTGACGATCAAGCTCAAGACCACTGATGGCCAGGAACGCTCGTGGCCGTCCGACAAAACATTCACCGGCCCGCCGCCTCCGTCGCTCGCGAATCAGGTCGCCACCGTGTGGCACATCGCCTACGGCCGGCCGATCACGCGGGAGGAACTCACGCCCGTCCTGACGTTCCTCAACGAACAACTGCGTTCGCTGAGCAATTCCAGCCCAATAGCAGACAATGAATTGCAGGCAATGACCGACTTGTGCCAAGCATTGCTCAGCTCCAATGAGTTTTTGTATGTCGATTGATAACTTTCCGCGACTACCTGAACCGCCGCAATCGCCAACACGGCGGCAACCATTTCGAGGCCGTGCGATGTTGATTCGCTGAAGTGGTGAAAAGAAAGATGCCCCCTCGCAGACTCACGATCCCGAACGCTCGAAGCGCACCGGAAGCGATTGCCTGTGAAGGGGCCTTCCCCCGTCCTCAGAAGTCAGAAGTCAGCTTGAAAATGACCAATCATCAACGACCAAGAATCAATGATCAATTTTTCGCCGTCGGATTTATCCAGCGTCCTCATCCAATCCCGACCGTAGTTTCTCGCGTTCGAGCTTGTACTCCTCGAGCGCCTGGACCTGATTGGTGAGCTTGAACTCAGGGCCAGCCGGGAAGTATTGGACGTCGTCCTTCAGGTAATAGGCTGACGGAAGGGTTTGCCCCCCGACGGTCGTCTGGCAGCCGATGGCCGTTGCCAACAGTGGGCACATCAATGCAATTACCAAGCTGGCTCGGATTCCATTCCGCGGCATGATCGGGTCTCACGAAATTATTAGAACTTCTTCGATTATGAGTGATGCGCGCCGTGCGCGCAATTTTGGTCTGATTTACTCAGCGTCCTCATCCGAACCTGACCGCAGTTTCTCGCGTTCGAGCTTGTACTCCTCCAACGCCTGGACCTGATTGGTGAGCTTGAACTCAGGGCCAGCCGGGAAGTATTGGGGGCCGCCTTTCAAGTAGGACGCCGACGGAGTGCCTTGCTTCCCGACGGTCGTCTGGCAGCCGATGACTGTTCCAATCAGAGGCCACAACAACGCAATCACCAAGCTGGCTGGGATTCCATTCCGCGGCATGTTCGGGTCTCACGAATTGAGAGTTCGAAGGTTGGGACTTTGTCCCAACCGGGTCGGAACGGAGTTCCAACCTACTTAGAATCGGTCGTTACAACCGGAAACTTCGGAGAATCTTGCCAAGTTGACCCATTCGGCGATCACGCACCGGTCATCTTGACGTCGCATAGACCGCGTCTGATTGCAGGTGCGAATCGACGGAACGACAACGAAATGGCTACCTTGCCGCACTTCTGAACCAGAACTAGAATCGCGGGCGAACCGGAATTGCTGCCAACGGCGCGGTCTGTGCGGTCTAAGCCAGTGGCTGCCAATTTTGGCAAGGAGAGATGGGTCTCGACGGATTTGGGAGCTAGAGTCAGCCAGCAGATTTGGAATGTGGCGACTCGATACTTGCCGTTTGAATTCTCAAACAGGGGTCCAATCCCCTAATTACAGGGCCGGAACGGAATCTGGAAAGACACACACCGCGAGCGCAATTCACTCGCGATTACCGAGGAGAAATGGAATGTACGAACGATTTACCGATCGTGCCCGCAAGGTGATGCAGTTAGCCAACCAGGAAGCTCAACGCTTCAACCACGAATATATCGGGACCGAACACGTCTTGTTGGGCTTAGTCAAAGAAGGATCGGGAGTCGCCGCCAATGTGCTCAAGCGGCTGGACGTCGATCTCCGCAAAATCCGCCTTGAAGTCGAAAAGATCGTTCAATCGGGGCCGGATATGGTCACGATGGGCAAGCTGCCGCAAACTCCACGGGCCAAGAAAGTCATCGAATATGCGATGGAAGAGGCTCGCAACCTCAATCACAACTACGTCGGCACCGAGCATCTGCTGCTCGGCCTGCTGCGCGAGCAAGAGGGTGTCGCCGCACAGGTGCTGATGAACCTCGGCCTGAAGCTCGAAGACGTGCGCGAAGAGGTGCTCAACCTGCTGGGCCACGGCGTCGAAGGGGGCGAGCAGACTGAACGAGCGACTGCCGGCGGCGGCACTGGTTCGCAGAAGCAAGGGGGCAAGAGCAAGACTCCCGCACTCGATAGCTTTGGCCGCGACCTGACGCAGCTCGCGCGGGACGGCAAGCTCGACCCGGTCATCGGCCGCGAACATGAAATCGAACGAGTCATCCAAATCCTTATTCGACGCCAGAAAAACAACCCGGTGCTGATCGGCGAGGCGGGCGTTGGCAAGACGGCCATCGTCGAAGGCTTCGCTCAAATGGTGGTCGATAACAACATCCCCGAACTTCTGCGCGACCGCCGCATTGTGGTGCTCGACTTGGCAATGATGGTTGCCGGCACGAAGTACCGCGGCCAGTTTGAAGAGCGAATCAAGGCGGTGATGAACGAAGTCCGCCGCGCGAAAAACACGATCCTGTTCATCGACGAACTGCACACGTTGGTCGGTGCCGGCGGGGCCGAAGGGGCCATCGACGCGGCCAACGTGCTCAAACCGGCTCTCAGCCGTGGCGAGTTGCAGTGCATCGGCGCGACGACGCTCGACGAGTACCGCAAGTACATCGAGAAAGATCACGCGCTCGAACGCCGCTTCCAGTCGGTCGTTGTCGAACCCCCCAACCCTGAGCAGGCAGTGCTCATTCTCAAGGGTTTACGTGAGCGATATGCCCAGCACCACCACGTCACTTACACGGATGACGCCCTCGACAAAGCGGTCGAGTTGTCGCAGCGGTATATCACCGGCCGTTGCCTGCCGGATAAGGCGATCGACGTCATTGATGAAGCGGGTGCGCGCATTCGCTTGAAGTCCATGGTTCGTCCGCCGGACCTCAAGGAACTCGAAGGCGAGTCAGAGAAGCTCAATCTGGCCAAGGAAGAGGCGGTCGCGAATCAGGACTTTGAGCGTGCGGCTCAACTCCGCGATCAGGCTGACAAACTCAAGAAGAAGAAGGATACGCTGACTCGCGAATGGAAAGAGAAGTCGAAGGAAGCGGATGGCACCGTCGATGGCGAAGTCATCGCCGAGGTCGTCGCCAAGATGACTGGCATCCCGCTGACTCGACTGTCTAGCGAAGATGCCGTGCGTCTGCTGGAGATGGAAGCCGAAATGCACAAACGGGTCATCAGCCAGGACGAGGCGATCAAGCAAGTGTCGAAGGCCGTCCGCCGCAGCCGCAGCGGACTCAAAGACCCGAAACGCCCGACTGGTGCGTTCTTATTCTGCGGTCCAACAGGCGTCGGCAAGACATTGCTAGCCAAGACGCTCGCCGAATTCATGTTCGGTGACGAAGACGCTCTCGTGCAGATCGACATGTCCGAATACATGGAGAAGCACAACATCAGCCGCTTGATCGGAGCTCCTCCAGGTTACGTCGGCTACGAAGAGGGCGGCCAACTGACCGAGAAGATCCGTCGTCGCCCGTACGCGGTCGTGCTGCTGGACGAAATCGAGAAGGCTCACCCGGACGTCTACAACATGCTGTTGCAGATCATGGAAGAGGGTCACTTGACCGACAGCTTCGGCCGCAAGATCGACTTCCGAAATGTCATCTTGATCATGACCACAAATGCCGGTGCTGAAGTGATCAAGGCGGGCGGCGGCTTCGGCTTCGCCAAGAAAGACGACGATTCCAGTTACCAAGGCATGAAGACTCGTCTGATGCAGGAGATTGAGAAGGAATTCAAACCCGAATTTCTCGGCCGTATCGATGAAGTCGTGGTCTTCCGCCACCTGACTCGTGAGAACCTGAAAAACATCGTCGAGATCGAACTCGTCAAAGTTCGCGAACGGCTCGGCGAGAAGGGGCTGCGGCTGGCTCTGACTGACGAGGCGAAAGAGTTCCTCATCGACAAGGGAGGCGACTTGGATTACGGCGCTCGCCCGCTCCGCCGCTCGGTCGAACAGTGGATCGAGGATCCGCTTTCGGAAGAGTTGCTGCGCGGCACATTCACTGGCAAGAACCTGATCACAGTCAAAGTGGCCGAAGTCGGCGATCAAAAACGACTCGACTTCGAGGGCACGATCGAAGACCTCATCGTTCAACCGGAGCGCGAACTCGTCGAGGCCGGCGCTACGGCCGAAGCGGTTGCTGCGACGTAACCAGAGGAAGAGGGTCAGGTGAAGGGTCGTGCGTTCACAATTCAAAATTGATGCGCCCGCCAAAAGTCGTGGGGCAGGTTTTTAACCTGCCGGAACTGCCGTGAAACGCGGGCAGGTTGAAAACCTGCCCCACGTCAAATCGGAC
>JAYVSP010000112.1:0-3739 GCA_043775215.1 Planctomyces sp.
TATCGAGTCTCGCCCCGTTGGGGCAAGGCCGCGAAACAAAACACACTCGTTTTCGGCCTACACCAGATCCCTCCAATATCAACTTTGCATCGCCCGAGGTCGTGCCTCATTCGCGCCGTCACAAATGAAAAGTGAAGACCTGACCCCAGCTCACGCCTCACGCCCTGGGGATCATTGAGTTGCAAGCTGGAAGCTTGCACTACGGCCGCGCCACGATGTTGCCGATTCACAACATCGCGTTGCATCGGGGATGATCAGCAGAGGACGTGCGGTCGCTGCTCGGGGTCGGTTTATTGCCGTTCCTAACGAAACTGTGAACCTCAGCGAGGTCAACATATGGCATATATACGCAAGGAATATGGCCCTCATTGGGAAGGCGTACATGGCGACCTCGATGATCTCACACACCAACACACGATTCCCCGGACATTCCGCGGCGAATGACGAGTTCCCCGCAACGGCGGCGGATGCGGTGTTGTTGTGTGAGAAATTTGCTGTGGTTACTGACGGTTCCGCTCTCGGCGAGAACGGGCTACAGCCAAGCACCGCACGCCGGCATCTGCTGACGATTGGATTGGAAGACTACTACCATGTCGGTGCATTCCAAAAACTGATCGAGCGGGATTTCTGGGACCGCTTTGAAAGCCGGCTCGAACGGAGTACGCGCACCACGCTCGATCTGCTCGATCAATTTGAAGCGACTGCCACGTTCTTTGTCCTGGGTTGGGTCGCCGAACGGATGCCGGAGTTGATTCGCAAGGTGGCCGCTCGCGGTCACGAAGTCGCCAGCCGCGGCTTCTACCACCGCAACATCCGCGAGTTGAGCCGCTCGGAATTCAAAGACGATCTGGCTCGCACACGCGAAGCGCTGCAGGCCGCAACTGGCCAGCGAGTGCTGGGACATCGCGTAGCCGATGGTTGGTTTCAGCCAGACGACTTGTGGACTCTCGATGTCCTGGCCGAAGAGGGCTATGCCTACGACTCCAGCCTCTTTCCGATGTTCCGCAGCTATGCCGATCAGCCGTGGCGACGATTTGTCCACACGGTCGCAACTCCCACCGGTTCGATCTTGGAAGTCCCGCCGTCGACTTGGAACGTGCTGGGTTGTGGCGTGCCGATTGCCGGCGGCAATTATTTTCGTCAACTGCCGCATACTCTGGTCAAGCGAGCCGTTCGCTCGTGGGACCGTCATCAGACGGCTCCATTCGTGATGTATTTTCATACTTGGGAACTCGATCCCGAACAACCGCGCATCAGCGCGGGCGGCCGGTTGACGCAGATTCGTCACTACCGCAACCTCGACAAGATGCGCTGGGTGCTGGAGGAGTACCTCAGCACATATCGTTTCGGCAGCGTCGCGGAAGTGCTGAAGTTGAGCGGCATGGCGCTAGCCACCGGTCGTAGTGGAGTTGATTGGCCCCACGACAAACCGGCGGCTAGCGCCGTGCCGCTCAGGAACACAGACGGGCATGAGTGCCCATCCTGCATCGCGACGCCCGTGGCCATTGTCATCCCGTGCTTCAACGAAGAGGCCAGTCTGCCGTATCTCGCGCGGACGCTGAATCGTTTGGAGTTTGAACTGGCTCCGCGCTACGCCCCGCAGTTTCTTTTCGTAGACGATTGCAGCACAGACACGACGTGGGACGTCATGAACTCTGTCTTCGCTGACCATGCCAACGTGCGCTTGATCCGGCATGAGACGAACGGCGGAGTCTCACAAGCGATCCTCACCGGCATTCAGAACGCCAAGACGGACATTGTCTGCTCGATGGATTGCGATTGCTCTTACGACCCGCTGGAACTGAAACGGATGTTGCCATTGTTGACCGACGATGTCGATCTCGTGACCGCGTCGCCGTATCACCCGCAAGGGCACGTCCGCAATGTGCCGAGTTGGCGACTGGGCCTTTCGCGCGGGCTGTCGTGCCTGTACCGCATGTTGCTCGGCCAGAAGTTGCATACCTGGACGAGCTGCTTCCGCGTGTATCGCCGCAGCGCCGTCAAAGACTTGCCGCTGGTCGAAGGGGGATTCCTCGGCACGGCCGAGTTGGCCGGCCAGCTTGTCTTGCGCGGTTCGCGCATCGTCGAGCATCCCGTCACGCTGAGTGTCCGCATCTTCGGCGAATCGAAAATGAAAACCTGTCACACCATCGCCGGACATCTGCGGCTGCTGGGGCGACTTTGGAGTGCGGCGATGCATCGCCGCTTTCCATTTTGGCGGAGCCGATTTCCTTTCCCGGGTGCCACGACAACGACCGACGATCAACCAACCACGAAATGAAAGTTGCTCCGCAACAAACCAAAGCGGCGATCCATCACCGCACTCTAAAAAGAAAGGCACCCCATGACTCCCGACTGTACCTTCAAGCCACTCACCCTTCCCTCGGACCAAGACATTTCCGGCCGCACGTTGGGAGCCGAAGAAATCGCGAATGTCGCGAAAGTGATCGAATCCGGCGTGCTCACCAGCACGAAAGGGAATTTCGTCAAACAGTTTGAGCAGCAGTTCGCGGCGAAGATCGGAGCCAAGCATGCTCACGCTTGCTCGCACGGTTCGGCGGCCGTGCATGTGGCGATCGCGGCGATTGACCCGCAACCGGGCGACGAGATCATCACCACGTCAATCACTGACATGGGGGCTCTCACGCCGATCATCTACCAAGGAGCGATTCCCGTTTTTGCTGACGTCGATCCGAAAACGTTCAACGTCACTGCCAAAACGATTGCCGACTGCATCACCGATCGCACGAAGGCCATCATCGTCACGCACCTGTTCGGAAACCCCTGCGATATGGGACCGATCATGAAGCTGGCGAAATCGAAGAACATTCCGGTCATTGAGGACTGTGCGCAAGCGTTCCTCACTGGCTACAGCGACCGCTATGTTGGGACGCTCGGAGCAATCGGCTGCTTCAGCCTGCAACAGGGCAAGCACATCACGACCGGCGAAGGAGGAGTGGTCGTCAGCGACGACGACGCACTGGCACGCCGCATGTTTCTGTTCATCAACAAGGCGTGGGGCTATGGCGATACGAACCCGGACCACTATTTCCTAGCGTTGAATTACCGCATGAGCGAACTGCTGGGTGCGGTCGCGTTGGCCCAATTGCAGAAGCTCGACGGCGTGGTTGAAAGCCGAATTCACGCCGCCGCCGCATTGACCAGTCAACTGACTGGCCTTTCCGGGATCGAGACGCCGTACATTGCGGAAGGCTGTCAGCACACGTTCTGGAAATACTGCCTCCGTGTGGACGAGCGAGTCATCACCGGCGGCGCGGTCGGCCTCGGGGCGAAACTGAAAGAACGCGGCATCGCCAGCGCCCCTCGTTACATCCAGAAGCCGGCATTCAAGTGCGCCGTCTTCCAAGAACAACGGACATTTGGCGACAGCCGTTTCCCGTTCACACTTGCGCGGCCGGAAGCGGTGGACTATTCCGACCACAAGTTCCCTGGCACGTATGACACGCTGAAGAACATCCTCGTTCTTCCCTGGAACGAGCGCTACACCCAAGAGCACGTCGACTACATCGCCGATGCGATCCGCGCCGGCGTGGCAGTCCTGACGCAGCCAGCTCCGGTCGCCGTTGCAGCTTCCACTGAGGCCATGCTTGTTTGAGGAATAAGGGGGGCCAGCCGGGGTCAGGCACTTCGGAATTCGGAATCGGCGGAATTCGACTTATTCTTTACGCGGGGAAGAATGAGGTTTTTCCGATCAGCCGGAACGCGCTAGCGTCCGGTT
>JAYVSP010000113.1:0-5531 GCA_043775215.1 Planctomyces sp.
CCACACGGATGGGAACCACTCAAATCCCAGAACAGCCCTATTTTACCTCACTCGTCTCGCCCGCGAGAATTTGACTCAACAGCAACGACTTTCGGAATCAGTGGAGTCCAGCAGCCCATCCTAAGGTGCGTTCGATGTGGCATATGTCGTTGCAGATCGCCTCAACTCGCTCACGTTGAGGCACCCATGACCGCTGGCAATTCACCGTGCGACGGCGGAGATGCCGAACGGCTTCCGGCCAAGACGACGATCGCTTCGACAAGCATCAGCGCGGCCAACCCTAGTAGCACGACGCCGATCCACGGCACGACATCGTTGGGCGGAGCAAAGCGTCCAGACTGGTCGATGAACTTCGGCCAGGTCATCGAAATCAACGCCCAGGTGCTCATCACGTACATGACCACGGTCGGGATGCCGGTGACAAACCAAACCCATTTCTCTCGGCGTGTCTTCCAGAGCCACACGGTCACGCCGAGCAAAGTCAGTGCGGCCAGCAGTTGGTTGCTTGCTCCGAACAAGTTCCAGAAGGTCTTCCAAATCGGCGGCAGTGGTTTGCCGGCGGCATCGACTCCCGGTTGCAGCAGGAAGAACAACGGGGCTCCGGCGGTCAGAGCCGTTCCCAGCCAGCGGCCGAAGCGGTTATGCCAGCCGGTCAGCTCTTCGATGATGTACCGCCCTAGTCGCGTGCAGACGTCGAGCGTGTCGTAGATGAACGTCGTAAACGCCATCAGTGCGAAGGAAACACCCAGTTGCGGCGGAAGATGCAGTACCTCCAAAAAGCGGCCGATGCCGAGTGCATAGATCAAATTCGGTTGCGGGTTTTTCACAGCGGCTGAATCCTTCGTCAGGATCATTACGCAGCACAGCGACACGACGGCGACCATTCCTTCCAACAACATGGCACCGTAGCCGATCGTCTTTGCATCCGTCTCTTTCGCCAATTGTTTCGAGGTTGTTCCTGAACAAATCAGCGAATGAAATCCGCTGCACGCTCCGCAGGCGATCGTGATGAACAGCATCGGAAACAGACTTTGCCCCGAGGCACTCACGAAGCCGTTGAACGCCGGGTACTGAATCGGCTCGCCGCCGAGCATTAATCCCAACGCGCCGCCAGCCAGAGCGACATAAAGAAAATAGCCACCCAAGTGGCCTCGTGGTTGAAGCAGCAACCACACGGGAACAACCGCTGCAATCAAGCAGTAGATCAGCAGCAGCACATCCCAAACTCGGCGACCATTGTCTCGCAGCACCGCTTGCACGGCCTCGGCATTGTCGTATCCCGTCGGTGTCGGCAGAAACGACTCCAGTTTGAACGGCAACAACTGACCGGCCCAGATCGACACACCGACCAGCGGCAGAAAAATCACCGTCGCCCAGCCGACCGTCAACTTGGTGTATCGCAACAGCCAGCCCATGACGATTGGCAGAATGAGATACAACAGCGACGACGTCGCAATGCCGCCGCCGGTGACGACTTCGTTGTTCTCCAAGACTTGTTCGCCGATGAAGGCGGTTGCCGTCAGGTCCGTGAACGCGACGATGATGTAGACCAGCGCGATCCAGACGAAGCTCAAGAACAAAATGTAAGACCGCCGCGTCATGTGGTCGCGGACGACTTCGGCAATCGACCGCGCCTTGTGTCGGATCGAAGCAGTCAGTGAGACCAAATCATGCACTCCACCGATGAAGATGCAGCCGAACAGAATCCACAGAAGCGCCGGCATCCAGCCAAATGCGACTCCCGCCAGAATCGGTCCCACGATCGGCCCCGCCGCCGCGATGGCCGAGAAATGTTGGCTCAATAAAAACTTCGGCTCGATCGGCTCGAAGTCGAGGCCGTCGTTCATCTCGACCGCCGGCGTCGGCCGATTCGGGTCGAGCCGCAACAGCCGCGCGAGCACTCGGCCATACGTCACATAGGCGATCGACAGCACAACAGCAGAAACCAAGACTATGGGAAGAAGGCTCATGGCGAGTCCTGATGCCTTTTGAGGTTTTGTATCCGACAACGGCATGATCCCGATGCCCCAGGGTGCTGTCGAGCCACCGCATTGCGGAGTCACGAAAGATACCGAGCGAGCAGTTTGCGGCTGTGTGAATCGAGCTGTTTGGCGTCGGGGACCAGATAGCGCAGTCCGTGTGAATCCAGAATGATGGCTTTGTCCGAGCCGAGTCTGCGGACGTGTTCGTCGCTGTTGAGCACGAAGCTGGTCGGGCCGCGGTCGGTCTCGACGTGCCATTCGCACGGCTCTGCCAGCGACGAGATGCTGACGATGTGCCGAATCACCGGCACGAACTCGCGGCGCGTCAATTCGGCCTGCAACAGTTGTCGCTGTTCGAGTGGTAGATCGTTTAGATCTTGTACTTTCGCGACCTCGCGGCCGTTTGGATCGCACAGCGAAATCCAATGATCCGGTTCAGAAATCGGAAACGCCCGAATCGGCTCGACGTTCTCATGACGGAGACCGTGTGAGTCTGTCACGATCAAGTTGCCGCTGGAACCGCGCTCAAGATAAAAGATTGGAGTCAATTGAAATTCACAGTCTAGAAATCCAGAGGTTGAAGGGCCTCACCGGACGCAGGTCACGGTGAAGCCCCCGGCCAGCATCCGCTGAAGTTGACATGAATGACGACGATCAACAAGGTAGTGATCGAGAAATGCGTGTTTCTACAGGTGGGTATTCCGCGCCGAGCCTGGAACTCTTATGAAAAGTGAATCATGTCCGATACAAATCTGTTGAAGCGGATCACGGCTATTCCTGAACGGCGACATTTGCGGCGAGCGGCACTACGAAAGTTCAAGACGGTCATCGTGTTTGAGGTTCCAGAAGCGGCTGATGAGGTGGAATTCATCGCAGTGTTCAACGCCCGCAGGAATCCACGTTACTGGATGAAACGCTTCAAATCCGGTGACAAATAACGACACATCAGCAGCCATCGGGGAGTAAATGATCATGGCCCACCACTGCCAACGTTTCGTGTTGCCGCCTGCCACTCGGCGGGAAATGTTGACGACTTGTGCGAATGGATTCGGAGCTGTCGCGCTCGCGTCGTTGCTCGGCGAACCGGCGTTTGGAGCCGAGGCGATTTCGACCAGCGAGAAAAATCCGTTCGCCGCAAAGAAGTCACATTTCGATGCGAAGGCCAAGTCCGTCATCTTTCTCTACATGGATGGCGGCGTGTCGCAGGTCGATTCATTCGATCCGAAGCCGCGGCTCGACAAAGACAACGGGAAGCCGTTTGCCATGAAGATCGAGAAGACGCAGTTCAACAACATCGGCAACACGCTGGCCAGTCCCTGGAAGTTCAAGCAATACGGACAGAGCGGCACTCCGGTCAGCGACTTGTTTCCCTTAGTGGCTGAGCATGTCGACAAGCTGGCCGTCGTGCGGTCGCTGACGTCGCAGTTCCCCGAGCACACGAACGCGAACTACTTCCTGCACACGGGCCACGGCCAGCAAGGCCGGCCGAGCATGGGGGCGTGGGTCGGTTATGGACTCGGCAGCGAATGCCAAGACCTGCCGGGCTTCGTCGTGCTCAACGGAGGTCTGATCCCGCCGGGTGGGCTCGACAACTTCAACAGCGGCTTCTTGCCGGCCAGCTTTCAGGCGAGCGTGCTCGGCGCGAGCGATCCGCCGGTCGCGAACATCAAACGTGCGGAACCGAGTGCCGAGTTGCAACAACGCAAGCTCGATCTGATGCGGCGGCTCGACCGCAAACTGTTAGAACAAACTGGACCGGTCGATGCTCTCGAATCGGCAATTGCCAACTACGAACTCGCCGCGCGGATGCAGATGGCCGTGCCACAGCTCATGGACTTGTCGGGCGAGACCGAGGCGACTCAAAAGGCATACGGCCTGCAAGCCGACTTCAAAAATACACAGACATTTGCCCGCAGTTGTTTGTTGGCCCGGCGGCTGGTCGAGCGGGGCGTCCGCTTCATCGAGTTGACCTGTCCCGGCGGCAACGGCGATCGCTGGGATCAGCACGGTGGTCTGAAAGACGGACACAGCAAGAATGCGCTGACGGTCGATCAGCCAATCGCCGCCCTGTTGGCCGATCTCGCGCAGCGAGGATTGCTCGACAGCACGCTCGTCGTCTGGGCTGGCGAGTTCGGCCGCACTCCATTCGCGCAGGGCAGCGATGGGCGAGACCATAATCCATTCGCATACTCAATCTGGTTGGCTGGTGGCGGCATCAAGGGAGGCACGGTCTACGGCATGACCGACGAGTACGGCTACAAATGCGTCGAAAATCGCCTCGAAATGCACGATCTGCATGCCACGATGTTGCATCTGTTAGGCATGGACCACACCAAGTTGACCTACCGCTTCAGCGGGCGCGACATGCGACTCACCGACATCGCCGGGCATGCCGTGAAAGAAATTCTGGCCTGATGTCGATCAAGCACAGCATCAAATTGAATCCACAATTCCACGGATCGTTGATGGTCGCTCAAGAATCATTTCACGCCCTTGCGACCGCGCTCAGTGGGGCTATACTGCCTCGCTCTCGCACTGGGTTTCGACGACTGCGATTCAGCAAATGCGTCTGGTCTTGGCGAGTGATGACATCGTTGGGCAATCGGCGGAATTGAAAACGCTAGGTTGAGGATTCTGTCCGATTGTTTGCGGAAAAAAATGAGTTTTGCGGTCGTGGCGGAATTGGCAGACGCACAAGCTTGAGGTGCTTGCGCCCGCAAGGGCGTGGAGGTTCGAGTCCTCTCGACCGCATTTTACTCACTCTGTAATTTAACTACCGGTTCACCGATCGAATCGCTGGCGCGGCTGTGCCGGCTTTATCGAGTGACCAAGATTCGCTGTTTTGGAATTTCCAAAGCGACAAAATTGCGAAGTGAAATTGCCGCTCCGTTGTTTCGTTGCCAGCAAACTCCATATCCCTGCTTGGAAAGTGCCGGGTGAGTTCTCATTACAGGTGATTTATGAGCCCAAATTGTTCCATCCCGGTCGGCATGGCACCGAGTACTTCGATGGTGAGCCGCCTCCGGCACCTAAGCTAAGAATTCCTGAAAGAATGCTTCCACCCATTGCTTGGAAAGCTGATCGTGATCAGTCGCCATGTTTCGAGATCCAAAAGCGCCAATGGGTTTTCCTACGTGCGTCAGTTGATCAGCTCAAATCGACCAGTTCGATTGTGATTGTGAAATCCTCATTGGCCCAGACGATTTCACACGGGTTGAGCGTCATTCACAACCGGCATGTCAATCGCCGCGAAATCCAATGACCTCATTTTTTCACTTGAACATTCGTCGCGAGTGGAACATAGTGCTCGCCTCTCTCAATCTTCGGTGTCAGGTCGCTGACGTAGGCGAGTCATTCCATGACTCGCATTCGTCGGATCAGCAACGCCGGACGCGGTGCCACGCGCCGCTGCCTGGATGGCAATGTCCCTGAATTGCCATTTTCGTAGCTGAATTCGCCAGAATTCAGACAGTTTCGAGCTGAATGATCTGAAGTCTTGCGGCTTCAGCGACAGGTGTCGAAAGCGATTGGGAGTGTTTCATGCGACTG
>JAYVSP010000114.1:0-4630 GCA_043775215.1 Planctomyces sp.
CTCGCTGGCGCTTCGGGTTAGTGTGGGCCAGGCAAATTTGCCGCACCCTACCGACTGGCTCGGCGAGAGCCAGCTACTTCTGCCTATAAGATCGGCCCGATGATCCACGGCGCAAACTCTTCGTCACCGATACCTTGTGCCTCGCTCTTCGTCTTCGTTCCGCTAGCAACGGAAATAATCTTCTCGAAGATTTCTTTCCCAACATCCTCAACCGACCCACCTTCCAGGATTCCGCCAGCATTCATATCCATGTCATCGATCATTCGCTCGTACATTGGCGTGTTGGAGGCGATCTTGATGCTGGGAGCCGGTTTGCAACCGAAGCAACTTCCTCGGCCGGTGGTAAAGACGACGATATTCGCACCGCCAGCGACCAAGCCCGTGACCGAGACAGGATCGAAGCCCGGCGTGTCCATGAAGACAAAACCTTTGGCAGTCACTGGCTCGGCATACTCATAGACCGCGTTAAGTGCAGTGTGGCCGGCCTTGGCAATGGCTCCCAGCGACTTTTCGTAAATCGTGGTCAGGCCACCCTTTTTGTTTCCGACCGACGGATTGTTGTCGATCGTCACGTTGAACTTGCGGCAGTAATCCTCCCACCAGCGGACCCGTTCGAGCAGTTTCTCACCGATTTCGCGCGAGCGTGCCCGGCGGGTCAGCAAGTGCTCGGCGCCGTAGATTTCGGGCGTCTCGGCCAAAATTGACGTGCCGCCGTGAGCGACCAGCAGATCACTGGCAATGCCCAGCGCCGGGTTACTCGTGACCCCGCTATTGCCATCGCTCCCGCCGCAGTTGGTGCCGAGGATGATCTCGCTGACCGGGATCGGCTCACGGCGGACTTTATTGGCTTCGGGAAGCATGTCCTTCAGGATGCCGCTCGCGTAACGAACGGTCTTCGCGATTCCTCCTTGTTCTTGCATGTTGATCACGAGCGGACGAGCAGCCTCAGGCTGGCCGGGCACTGTCAATTGAACCAGCCCGACTTTGTCCTGCAAATACGCGCCTTGAGATGTTTCGCAGCCCAAGCCGACGATCAGATAGGCTCCGATGTTCGGATGACGGCAAAATCCCGCCAGAGTTCTGGCCAGCAAACGATGTTCGTCGCCGTCGTAGTCGAACGCGCAGCCCCCCTTGTGAACCAGCGGCACAACGCCGTCGATGTTGGGGAATTCACGGAGCAGGTCTTTGCTGAATCGCTCGGCGATCATCTTCGACGTGGCGGCCGAGCAGTTCACGGTGCTGACGATGCCGATGTAGTTTCGAGTCGCCGCGCGGCCATCGGCACGTCGAAATCCCTGGAATGTCCGTCCGTTGATCGGTGTCGGATCAGGAGGCACTTCGCTGGAGATGGCGTAATCGAGCGTCAGTTCTCCCGGTTCCAAATTGTGCCGATGCACCCACTCGCCCGGCTGAATCAGCTCGGTCGCGTATCCGATGACTTGCCCGTAACGCCGCACCGGCTGCTGGGGGGCGATCGCCGCAAGGGCGATCTTGTGGCCGAGTTCCACAACTTCTGTCGAGGTGATTTCGTAGCGACCGACACGAAGGGATGTGCCTGCGGAAATCGTTCGTCGCACGTAGGCCACATTGTCATCGGGATGGAGCAGCAGGGCAGGAGATTCAATATTCGACATGCGGTTCGGCTCCGAAAAAGGTCAGCGGTGGAACAACCGCAAAGTAGCGAGTCGCGAACCGCAGCGGCAAGCACCGCGTCTAGGGCATCAAGTCCGGCAGAGTGGCTTTGGCGTCTTTGCCGTGATCGCGCAGCGACATGTGGATGCTGACGTCTTGTTGTTGGCCGGCGGCGTTGATTTTCAACTCCGCGCGAAGTCCCGCGAATCCGAACGGAATCTTCTGGTGACGAAACACACGCTGGTCCCACCCGATCTTTACCGTTCCGAATTCAATCTCACTGCGTCCCGCGACGATGGTGCATTCTAAGTCTCCCTGTTGCCAACTGATCTTCTCTTTGGCCTCTTCGGTTTTCACGTTGCTGATTGGGCCATTGAGCAGAGTGGCAAACAGGATGTCCGCGATCTCGATTTTGTCGATGGACTCTGGATCTTGCTTGTCGATTTTTCGCCAGACTTTGGCCGGCTTGCCCAGCGGATGTTTGCTTTCGCCAAAATCTTCATTGGGGACCAAGAGCCGCCACGTCAGGTTTTGGAATTCGGGCGAGTCGCCGATTTGTTCCATCTCAATCCAACGGCATTGTTTGCCTGCGTGCAGTACTTGGCCGACGGAACGAATCGACCAAGTTGGCAATTGCTCTTTGCCATTGAGCTTGATGATGACGTTGAACGTCGCCCAAGTGCCGTCATCCGGCAGTGTCTGAATCAACGCCGCCGACTTCGGCTCATCGGCAAAGGCAAACAACGCGGCGACCAAACAGAGCGATTGAGCAAGCATCGGTTATTCTTTGGCGATGATTGGTTTGTTTTGGAATTTTTTTGTGCCCCTTTGTTTCTGTCAGCGTCTTTGTCAGACTGACAGAAAAAAGTGGACAGAAAAAATGAAATGCAGGCCATCAACACAGTTCATCGACCGGCGTGCCAAACGGCAAGACCGGGATCGGGCGGCCGGCGCGGTTGATGTAGTTGCGGTGAATGTCCACGCCCAGGTGGCGATAGATCGTGGCCAACACGTCTTGCGGGGACTTGGGATTGGCTTTCGGGAACGCGGCGATGGCGTCGGAGGAACCGACCACTCGGCCACCTTTCACGGGGCCGCCCGCAAGGACCGCGCTGAAGACGTTCGGATAGTGATCTCGGCCGGCGTTGTTGTTCACGCGCGGCGTGCGGCCGAATTCGCCCCAACCGACGACCAGCGTGGAGTCGATCAAACCCCGTTGGTCAAGGTCTTCGATCAGTGCCGAGAATGCTCGGTCCCAGCGAGGCAGGAAGCCAAGGCGTAATGATTCGAAGCCTTTGACGTGCGTGTCCCACCAGCGCAAATTGACGGTTACGATACGCACACCCGCCTCAACCAGCCTCCGAGCCAGCAACATCCGCTGGCTCCACGCGGGAGCACCGCAACGGTCGATGGCTTTCGGATCGAACGCCGGCATGAATCCATAGCGTTCACGAATTGCGCGGGGTTCGGCGTCGAGGTCGAAGGCGTCGCGCGCGGTGTTCGAATTCAAGATGCCCCACGCGTTTTGCTGGAAGCGGTCCATCGCGGTCATTTGGCCGGTGCGGTCGATCTCTGCGCGGACTCGATCGAATCCTTGCAGGATTTCACGCCGTGAGCCGAGCCGATTCGCTGTGATTCCGTCGGCGAGCGCGAAGTTCGGAACTTGGAACGGACCGTCAGCCGCCGGATCGGCCAGAGTCTCAAAAGGTTTGTGAGCGACGCCCAGGTAGGCCGAGTTCGCACCCGGCAGCAACTTGGGAATCATCACGTAAGCCGGCAGATTGGGGTTCAGATGACCGAGCTGCTCCGAGACGACGCTGCCACAGCTCGGATGAATGTTTTCGTCGGCATTGGGGCCGGAGTTGTAGCCTGTGAAGCAAAGCTGATCACCGGTCGAATGCCCCGCATCGTGATGATGCAGGCTGCGGATCATCGACCATTTGTCCATGCAAGCGGCCGACATCGGCAGCATGTCCGACAGAATGATGCCGGGAACTTTGGTCGGGATCACGCCGAACTCGCCGCGGTATTCGACCGGAGCATCCGGTTTGGGATCCCACATGTCTTGATGAGCCGGACCGCCGCGCATCCACAGAATGATGACCGAATTCTTGGTGGTGGAACCGTCGGTCGCAGCTTCATTTCGCAGCACGTCGGCCAGCGACAGCCCGCCCGCTCCCAAGCCCAGTGCTCCCGCCTTAAGAAACCCACGGCGGCTGAGCAGGCTGTGTTGGAACTCGGAGCACCCAATGCGATTCGTCGCGGCCATGAACAGTCCTCTCGGACCAACGGTGGGAAATTCGAGGCGATGAGCGGCGTGTCAATGGAAGGAAGATACCGGTAGGAGTGCAATAGTTATCGGAAAGCGAGGCTCGCATCAAGAAGAGCAGATGGATTTAGGCCAGATTTGGGAAGGATCACGTCGACGGGCTATCGTCGGCTTCCTGTGGTGCCAATGCGTCAGGTGGTTGTCGGTATTGTTGTTCGTTGGTGTGACTGTGACACAGACGGCCCAATATGCCGGAATCAAGCAACAGGAACATGATTCACCTGCGACTCGAGAATCTCCGGCTCAGCCAAACGAAATCCCGCTTCGTCAAGCTCAGCTTCAATTACCTTGAAATTACAGTTCCACGCCGGCGCGTTCATCCACTTTTCCAGCAGATGTTTGACACGCTCGTTCTGCTGCCGACGCTGCTCCGGTGTTTCGTTTGGGTTGTAAACGTTTCGCGGCATCAATCACCTCACAGTCGAGGAACTCTCGTATGAGAATCTGGGCTCGCGAAGCCGAAGAAATTGGCAAGCGACTCACATCAGCACACTTTAGATTTTCACACCATTTGCCGGCAAGGTACAAGGAAACTTTCGTTGACACCGAAATAAGGTCGGTAGGGCCAACCCTCGGGCGATGCAAAGTTGATATTGGAGGGATCTGGTGTAGGCCGAAAACGAGTGTGTTTTGTTTCGCGGCCTTGCCCCAACGGGGCGAGACTCGATA
>JAYVSP010000115.1:0-3425 GCA_043775215.1 Planctomyces sp.
GGATGGCGACGTGCTCAAGGA
Organism: Planctomyces sp.; assembly: GCA_043775215.1. GTDB lineage: Bacteria > Planctomycetota > Planctomycetia > Planctomycetales > Planctomycetaceae > SXKJ01. Next base: position 22 of record JAYVSP010000115.1, read on the forward strand.
CTCGTCCGGCAACAACCATCACGGCAAGGTCGTCGGCGCGAAGTGGGTGAAAGTCGATGGTTCGCCGATCCCCTCCGCTCCAGTGATTGGTTCGCCCCCACCACCCGCCAAGGCCCCATTCGATGCCCAGCAAGCTCGCGCGCATCAAGAGGCGTGGGCCAAGCACCTCGGCCTGCCGGTCGAATACACCAACAGCCTCGGCATGAAGTTTGTCCTCATCCCGCCCGGCGAGTTCACGATGGGCAGCACACCGGAGCAGATCGACGAGACCATCAAAGCTATTGTCGTGAACACACACTGGCATGATTTAATCAATGCTGAGGCCCCGCAACACAAAGTGATTCTGACGCAGCCGATCTACTTGGGTGCCCACGAGGTCACGCAAAAAGAGTACGCGGCGGTGATCGGTAATAATCCGTCGTGCTTCGCTAAGACCGGAGCGAACCCACAATCTGCCGAGAAAGTGAGCGGCCTCGTAACGCAGAGCTTTCCGGTGGAATCGGTGAGTTGGAAGGACGCGGCGGAGTTTTGTGCCAAGCTGAGTGTGCAACAGCAGCTCAAGCCGTTCTACTTGAGCTCGGGCGAGATGGTGACTCCGTTAGAAGGGACCGGATACCGGTTGCCCACGGAAGCCGAGTGGGAATTCGCTTGCCGTGCGGGAACTACTACGAAGTTCTGGGTTGGCGACAAAGACGAAGACCTAATTCGGGCCGGCTGGGTTGGGGCGAATTCCAGCGGTCGCACCCACAGTGTAGGGAAACTGAAAGGCAATCCACTGGGGCTGTTCGACATGCACGGCAACGTATGGGAGTGGGTGGAGGACGAGTTCAGGCCGACGTACTACGGAAGGTTTTCTGATGAGCCCGCGGTAGACCCAATCGCCATCTCTGATGCCGACTCTGTGGCGCTAGAGGCGGTGGTTCGAGGCGGCGATTTCACCGATTTTGCGTTCCGCTGCCGCGCCGCAAATCGCGCCGCCGCCGGCCGAAAAGACTCGCTTCAAATCATCGGTTTCCGCGTCGCCCTGCCCGCCGATGCCGTAAAGGAGTCACTGAAGCGGCCAGGGGTCGCTGCGGGTCGGGCGGCACCGCCGAGTTCTGAAGCGCCCATCGACTTCGCCGTCGAACGCAAGGCGGCGGAGCGGCTGTTGCGCTTGGCCAAGGGGACGGCGACCCTCGGCAATAAAGATCGGCAACCGATCGGTGAGTTGAAGGAACCGCTGCCGGTTGATCCGTTCTGCATTTTGGTGGCGGACTTTCACGACGTGACCGATGACGAGCTCGCGGTGCTCGCTGGCTGTCGGGCGATTGAAAAGCTCAATTTGACGAACAACGGGAAGCTCACGAAAACAGGGCTGAAGAAGCTGGGATCGTTGCCGTTTCTGAAGAACCTCTCGATTCACCGAACCAATGTCGGGAACGACGGGCTGGAGTTTCTGTCGAACTATCCATCGTTGACCGTTTTAGAAGCAGTGGGCACGCCGATCAGCAGTGCCGGGTGGGAGTCATTGCCTCCGTGTCCTCGGCTGACATGGCTCAATACCCCACTTGATAAGGTAGGCGACGTTGGGCTGCGACGCATCGTCAAGCAGTGTCCCGACCTGCGGTTTCTTGGACTCAACGATTCATCGATTCTCGATCTGACTCCATTGGCTCGACTCACACGACTCACGGCGCTGCAAACTGGACCTCATGCGCTCAGTGACGCCGGGATCGAGACGCTGCTCAACGTGCCGTCGTTGGACGTACTGCTTGTAGATAGCCCTGACAGTCCAAGCTTTACGCGGTTGCCGCGACTCGCTCATAAAATAACGCGGCTGACATTCGCCGAGTACCATGACGGTAGCCGCCGATTGCCCAACAGCGAAGCGTGGGCTCCGGTCACACAACTCACGGGTTTGTTGAGTCTGGAAATTGGTGCCCAGATCACGGTCGATGGCCCTGCGCTGCAACGTATCGTGGCGATGCCCAATCTTCGACGGTTGCTCATCGGTGACGATGTGGATGCGGAATTGAAGGCGAAGTTCCGCACGTTCACTCCAAACGACATCTCCGCATTCCGCAATGCGCGGCCTGACGTCGAACTCACCATCAGCGGTCAGACCTACCCCGCGTTGTCGGACTGGCCGGGGAAGTTTGAGGGGAGCACGCGGATCGCGGAGTGGACCGAGTTGCCGCCGGGTGCTCCCGCGCCGGCAGTCGGGACGTTCTCGCCCGATGTCGCCCAGCAGAAGCAGGCCGAGTGGGCCAAGCATCTGAAGGTGGAACCGGAGATCACGAACGACATCGGCATGAAGTTCCGTCTGATCCCGCCCAGCGAAGCGGTCGTCAACAGCGGCTCGCCCGACCAGCCGCGACTCGCGCTGCAACGAGTCTCCGCGCCGTACTACCTGGGAGCCACCGAAGTCACCGTCGGCCAGTTCAAGAAGTTCGTGGAAGCCACTGGCTACGTGACCGACGCCGAGCGTTTGCACAACGGCCAAAACATGCAGGGACAGCGCGACCCCAACATCACTTGGAAAACGCCCGGCTACGCGATCGCCGCTGACCTGCCGGTCAACGTCATCAGCCCCGCCGACGCGCAAGCATTCTGCGATTGGCTGAATGAAGCCCGTAGGTTGGCCGCCCCCGGCCGACCCTCTTCAACCAGCGATGCGGCGAAGAACAACACAAACGAAAACAAAGACAAGACGGCCGAGGGCGGCCATCCTACGGCGATGCTTTATCGCCTGCCGACCGAACTCGAATGGTCGTTCGCCACGCGCGCGGGCAGCGACGGAAACTTCCTCTTCGCGGGCACGGCGCAAGGCATCCTCGATTACGCCTGGATCAAGGAGAACGTCGCGGGTCAGCCGACTCCGGTTCAAGCGGTGGCCACCAAACGTGCCAATCCGTTTGGACTCCATGACGTCCTGGGCAATGTCTGGGAATGGCCCACGTCCGACAACGGAATCGTTAGCGGAGTCGTTGGGGGCAGCGCCATCGAGGACGCGAGCAGCACCGCGAATCAGTTCATCCCCGGCACGCAATGGGTCCAACCCAACGTCGGCTTCCGTGTGTTGCGACAGGTTCAGCCGTCTCCCGCAGGATCGAAATTGTTCACGCCACCGAAATTCGCCGAGCAGGCAATCCTACTTCCGCGCAACACGCCGCTGGGTCCGCAAGCCAACGTCACCCGCCCCACGCCGATCCCCGGCCTCCGCAGTTGGACCATCGAACTCGCCGGGAGCGGACACATCAGCCCGCAGTCAGGATTTGCGGCGAGCCCTCAAGGGGATCTGATCGCGACGGGTAGCGTGTGCGGCAAGATCAGCCTCTGGGACCGCGATGGCAATTACCGGGGCGCGTTGCTCGGTCACGCGGGAATGGTTACGTCCTTCGACTTCTCTCGCGACGGCCGATGGC
>JAYVSP010000116.1:0-9934 GCA_043775215.1 Planctomyces sp.
CTCGATTCTAATTGGCCTCGTTCGCTGTCCTGATCCGTGTTCAATCCGTGTTTCATCCGTGGCTTGAAAACTGGCCTCCCCGGAACACCGGAAGAGCCAAATTAAATTTGAAGACCTGGCCCTGGCCTGCTGCTACTCAGCCTGGGCTTCTTCAAACTTTCCCATTCGCCGAAACTTGTCGTAGCGGCGTTGAACGAGTTGATCGCGCGGGACCGACTCCAACTGGCGGAGCGCGCGGATCAGAGACATCTTCAGCGTCGCGGCCATGCGGCGGTGATCGCGGTGAGCTCCACCGGCAGGTTCGGGGATGATCTCGTCGACGACGCCAAGTTCGAGCAAATCCTTGGACGTAAACCGCAATGCGCGCGCAGCTTGGTCGGCGTGCTTGGAGTGCTTCCAGAGAATTCCGGCGCAGCCTTCGGGGCTGATGACCGAGTAGTACGAAAACTGAAGCATGGCGATGTGATCGCCGATCGCGATCCCCAGCGCGCCGCCGGATCCCCCCTCCCCGATCACTGTGCAGACGATCGGAGTATTGATGCGGGACATCTCGCGGAGGTTGTAGGCGATGGCGTAGGACTGGCCGCGCTCTTCAGCCCCGACACCGGGATATGCTCCGCCGGTGTCAATGAAGCAGAGGACCGGCAGTTTGTACTTGGCGGCGAGCTGCATCTTTTGCAGCGCCTTGCGATAGCCCTCGGGGTGAGCCATGCCGTAGTTGTGCTCGGTCCGCTCCTTGAGATTCCGGCCCTTCTGCTGGCCGATGAACATGACCTTTTGATCGTCGAGTTTCGCAAAGCCGGTGAGGATTGCTCGGTCATCGCGATAGGCATGGTCGCCGTGCAATTCGATGAACTCATCGAAGATCAATTCCAGATAGTCCAACGTCTGCGGCCGTTCAGCATGGCGAGCGACCTGGACGACGTCCCACGGATCGAGATGCTCGAACACGTCACGCTTCATGCGCGCGATTTCCAATCGCATATTGGCGATCGCGTCCTTCGTGTTCGGAGCCGGCTTGGGCTGAGCCTCTAGTTTGGCGAGTTGCAATTCCAACTCATGAATCGGCCGCTCGAAAGGTAGCAGCAGCCGTTGCGGGCCTTCGGGACGCAGGAGCTCAGGAGACGATAGTAGGTCGTCGCCCGGAATGGACACGGCGGGCATGTTGTCATTTCTCTCTAGTAGTAGGATGGGACGCATGGGGACCAATGCGACTTATGGGAATGGCGAGTCCTGAATGTCCGAGGAGTCTCCGATGTCCCATCAGTTGTCGGTCTCATAACACGTCAGGCAACTCCTCCATGGATGGCAAGTCGTCAGCATCTTTCGGTGGTGGCGGCGGCGCGGGACGTTGTAGAGGCCGCGGCGCGACGGGACGAGGCGGTTGCGGCTGAACGGCTACGGGACCAGGCGGCACTGGAGTTGCCAGCGTAACTGGCAGCGCAGGGCGCTGCTGTTGTTGTGGCATCTGAGGCATTTGTCCCGGCATCACTTGAGGCACACCCGGCATTGGCATCCCTGTACCCGGCGGATATCCCGGCATCTGACCTGGCATCATCGGTTGCTGATAACCCGGCATCATCGGCTGCTGGTAGCCGGGCATCATCGGCTGCTGATAACCCGGCATCATCGGTTGTTGATAACCGGGCATCATCGGCTGCTGGTATCCGGGCATCATGGGCTGCGGCATGGGCATCGTCGGCATGACTGCGGCGGGTTGCGGCTTTGCGAGTGGCTTTGTCGCGGCGGGCTTTGCTGCGGCAGCGGGCTTCGGCGGTTCAATCTTGGCCTTGGGTTGTGGCGGAGCATTGGCGGCGTGTTGTTTGGCCAATTCGGGGTTCGCTTTGACGTCCTCGGATCGTTTGTGGTCGGTGCGGCTATCAAGTCGTTTGCCGAGGCTAGGCAGGGCTGCGTCTTTCTTCGCCGCTTCCGCTTTTTGTTCGAGCAGCTTCTCTGGGTCTTCTTTGAAGATTTGAATGTTGCGGAATTCAGACATGATCTCCTGCATGCTCTTCTGCCGGTCCTTCGGTTTCTTGGCCAGCATTCGCAGAACCATGCGGTCCATTTCCGGCGTCACATTCTTATTGATCTCCGACGGAGGGGCGGGGACTGCGCTGAGCTGTTTGAGCATCAGATCTTTCGGCGAACTCCCTTTGATGGGCGTGACGCCGGTGAGGCACTCGAAAATCGTGATGCCGAAACTATAGATGTCGGTCTGCGCGGTAAGCGCTTCTTTACGAAGAGTCTCCGGCGCGATGTAGGTCAGTGTGCCGCCGATGCTCTTGCTTCCGCCGAGCAATTTTCCAAGTCCACTCTTGATCTTTTGAGTCAGTGAGAAGTCGATCAGTTTTACTTCTGATGATCTGTTTAAGAGGATGTTGTCCGGCTTGACGTCCATGTGGACCCAGCCCCGTTCGTGCATGTGCTGCAACGCCAGGCAAGTGCAGTCGATCAGCTTTCGCAGCCGCATGTGAACGCCCAGAGTGTCAACCGCCAGGTAGTTCTTGACGTTGTAGGCGCGGAACAATTCCAGCACCAAATAGATATTCGTCTTGCGATGCACCGTCGCAATCCACTTGATGATGTTGGGATGGTCCAACGACTGCGCGACCTTCCCTTCGTACTTCAAGATTGCGATCTGTTCGGATTCGAGCATCGCTTCAGGCAGCAGCACCTTCAGGGCGAAGCGGTTGCTGGTGTTCTCTTCTTGAACTTCCCAGACCTGCGCGTGCTTGCCGGTGGCGATCACTCCCTGCTTGACGTAGTGGTCGATCTTGTTGTCATCGGCTGGTTTGTCTTTGTCTTTATCAGCCACGATCGGGCTCCTGTAATTGCGTGACTGCGTTCAAAACCCTGACGTGGTCTTCTTCTTTTCAGGCGCGGCAGGTTTCTCGTTGGGCTTGGCGATAGTGGCGGCTGCACTAGGCGCCGGCAAGGCAGCGCCTGGATTGTGACGCAGTTGAGTACCGTCGGCCAATTCGCGCGAACTGCTCAGGATCAGAACGTCTCCCTCGACAAACGCGCCGCTGACGAAAACTCGTTCGACGCCGACTTGCCCCAACAGATCGACATCGACATCGCGCACGATCCCTTGCCGCACAACCTGCACTCGGCGCTGGCCTTTCTCCGTCGTGCCAACTGCGGTCGTCATGACTTCCGCCACAGGGTAGCGCGGGATCAACGGTCCGAAGGCCGCTTGTCCCACATGCCGTTTGCCCGCGGAGTTGTCGAGCATCACAACCGCCGTCGCCAGCGATGTGGCCAAATCGCGTACGCGTTCAAACTTCGCATCAGCCGGAAGCAGCTTGTCAACTTTGGCATCGACCGTTTGATTCTCGACACGCAGCTTAAAGGCTCCGCCCTCTTCTACTGTCTCGCGATCAACGGGCATCTCGACTTTCAATTGTGTGAGGTCCGCCAGAGTCAGTAATGGCTCGCCGAACTTCACGACTTGCCCAACTTGCACGTGCAGCTTCAAGACGGTTCCGGCAAACGGAGCGCGAGCGGAAAGCTGCTCGACCTGCCACTGCAACAATTTGACATCAGCCTGCGCCGCGTGCAGCCGCGCTTCGGCCAACTCCATCCCCTGCCCAGCCTTCTTCGCTTGTTCGAGTTCCAACTCCGCGACCTTCTGTTGTGCGAGCGAACGATCGAGCATCAGTTGCCGTTCCGTGGCCACGATCCGCACGAGCAACTCTTGACCTTTGACACTCTTGCCGACCTCGACATCGACCGACTGCACTGTCCCGTCGCACGGGGCGGCGATGATGAGTTGCTTCATTGGCTCCAACTGCAATGGAAGCCGATAAACGTCCGGCGCCGTCAGCCGTAGTGGCTCGCGTCGGATCACCACGGGACCAGGCTCGACCGGCGCGTTCTGTCCGAACCCGATCGCGGCCGCGCCAACGACCGCAACCAGTCCGACCAGACACAATCGCAGCAGACGACGCCAATAATCTTGAGACATGCTTCCTCCCCTGCCCTGTTTTTCGCTTGCCAATTCCCACTCCAACCCGGACGAGAATAGGTCCGCTTTCGCCGAAGTGTCAACACGCCGCGTCGATCCAGAGACCGAGGGGGCGGGTGTGAAATTTTCAGACTTCGCCGCCAGCGATGACCCCACTTCCTGAATCGCCGGCGGCGAAATCTGAAATTCGCACACTCGAGCCCTCTGTCATTACCAACGTCGCTGATACAGTTGCGCGGCATCCAGTCTCAACGTCTTCAACGGAGTGCTGCCATGTTGCGCCGCGTGGTGTTCGTGCTGTTCGGTCTGTTGCCGCTGTGCTCGGCGGCTTTCGCGGAGGATGCGTTCTTCCGCATTCGGCTCAACGACTTGAAATTCACCGAGGGCGAACTGCCCGACTACCGGAATGTTGCACAGGCCTGGCAACGAATCTTGCGCATGACTCCGGAAGTGCAGATTGACGAACCGGGTGAGGCGTACCTTCGACTCGGCAATTCGTCGAGCACCATGCTCGATTGGGCGCAGCCCAATGGACTAGCTTCCGTCTTAGTTGTCATTCGAGTCAGCGCCAAACAAGAGGTACACGGCCGATTGATCGTGCCGCAGTCAGACGGCACCGGCATGCTCGCGTTGAAGTTTCGTCTTCCGGCTGACTCGGCCACCAAAGAGGCCGCGCGGGCGTTTCAGTTCGCCAAGATCGAGCATTACGAGCGGCGGCTGATATCAGCCGGTCCAGGAGCCGCATGGTATCGTGCTCAGTCGGAGGCCGCTCGCAAGGATCTCGGCGTGTTGTCCGTCGAAGAGCGTGTTGATCTCGAACGAGTTTCGCGCGGTCGATGGTCGGGCATCCGACGTGAAGACGGATTCGATCGCAGCTACGAGTTGTTCTCTGGCGGTCGCGCAGTCAGCGAGAATTTGCAGCTTGACCGCGAACTGTTATTTCCGCGCGGGAACTCGGACGACGCGAAGCCGGTGCCGCTGTATTCGATCAAAGGGATCACGGTCAAAGAGATCGACTGGGAGCCGTTGATTAAGAATGCCAAACCGCAACTCGATGCGCTGGCGAGTTCGATTCCGGCGGATCAGCATGTCGTGTTCTTTCCTTCGTTCGCCGCGGCCTTGAAGGTGGCCGATGAAGCCAAGCTGCAAGGAACGGCGGTGCTGCGACAAAGCGATCTGGCGACACAGGACACGCACCTGTTGGAACGATACGAGCAGCAACTCGGCTTGTCGTTGAGCACGCTCGGCCGGTTGATCGGTCCTCAAGTCGTCAGCAGCGTCGCAGTCACCGGAGGCGATCCATACTTCGAAACCGGCACCGATGTGGCCGTGTTGTTCGAGACCAAACAGCCGAGTGTGCTGTCTTCACTGCTGCTGACAAAGATTCGTTTCGATGCCGTGACCGTGTCCGGCGCGAAGCCGATCGATGGGACGATTGATGGCATCAAATACGTTGGCCTGCGCTCGCCCGACCGTCGTGTGTGCAGTTACGTCGCGGAGTTGGATCGCGCGGTGATCGTCACCAACTCGCCGGCTCAGTTGCAGCGACTGGCTGCGGTCCGCGCGAACAAATCAGCAGCGATCGCCTCGTTGCCGGAATACGTCTTCTTTCGGCAGCGCTATCAACTCGGTGATGCCTCCGAGTCCGCCCTGCTCTTTCTGAGCGATGCGACGATCCGTCGTTGGTGCGGACCGCGCTGGCGGATTGCGTCATCGCGGCGGACGCGCGACGCGGCTATCTTGTCGCAGCTTCAAGCGATGTACTTCGATGCGCTTGTCACCGGCAAGGCAATGAAATTGGGTGCCGTCACGTCAGAGTTGCCCACCTCGCAGCCGGCCAACTTTCAGATGACATCACTCGGTGTGACCTCGCCGCAACTCGGACGTCTCGACTTCCTGACGCCGATCTCGGAATTGACGATCGATACCGTCACGCACTTTGAAAGCACAGCCTACGAACGCTGGCGCGACGGCTATCAAAACAACTGGAGTTGGGCGTTCGACCCGATCGCATTGCGGGTCGGCACGGACGAGAAGCGACTAATGGCCGACTTGTCGGTCATGCCGCTGATCGCTCGCAGCGAGTACCGCGATATGTTGCGAATCTCGACGGGGGTCGCGCTGAAATCGGACGCGGGTGATCCGCACGACACGGTCGCTCATTTCATCTTGGCCTTGAATCGTGAGTCTGAACCGATCCAACAGGCCAACCGACACTTGGCTCAAGCACTGGTGGGTAATCAAGCCGCCGGACTGGGTGCCGATAAACCGCTTGATCCGCTTGGCTGGCTGGGACAGTCGATTACTGTCTATGCTGATCGCGATCCGTATTGGCTCGACCTGGCCAAGCTGGACCGGCAAGAGCGTCAGCGCAAACTTCGCGAAGACGGTTATCGTTTGCCGTTCGCGCTTCGCATTGAGGTGCAGCAGCCGCTGAAACTGGCGTTGTTTCTGACGGCCGTGAAGAGCACCATTCAACAAGCGGCTCCCAACCTGACGCGCTGGGACACGCAGACCCACCGCGAACAACAGTACGTCAAGATCGCGCCCGCGCGTCGCAACGTGATCGGCACGCCCGATTTTGACAACTTCGCTTTGTACTACGGAATCATTGGTGATGGACTGGTCTTCACACCGAATGAGGACGTGCTCAAGCGCGCGATCGACCGGCAACTCGCTCGCGATGGACAGCCCGCGGACACGAAGTTGCCCGATGGATCGAACGGGAATACTTCCGAACCTTTACCGGGTTGGCTGGGCGAGAGTTTTGCGGTGCGGTTCGATGGCCAGGTTCCTTCGTTCATCTCCAACCTGGATGAGACCGACTATCGCCAGTTGGCTCAAACCCGTTCGTGGAGCAACCTGCCGATCCTCAACGAATGGAAGCGGCGATATCCTGATCTTGATCCGGTTGAAGTGCATCGCCGCTTCTGGGGCGTCGAATTGGTTTGTCCCAGCGGAGCCCATTACGTCTGGAACGAGAACTGGCGGACAATGGAGTCCCCCGTCTTCGGCCATCCCGGCGAACCGAAACTGCCGGACTCCCCTGCCCTGCTGTTTCCGTTCGCGAAAGCTAGCTTCGGCGTGACATTTGAACTCGACGGATTACGCTCTCGGCTGGAACTGTGGCGACAAAGTGAATGAAATATTGACGCATCCGACAAAAGTCCGATCGCCCGTGGGGCAGGTTTTCAACCTGCCCGTGATTCACGGCATTCCTGGCAGCTTGAAAACCTGCCTCCAGACTTAATGTCGGTTACGTCAATACTGACATCGAAAGGGTTTTGCCAAATCGCAAAGTGTTCGATAGTCTGCCACAGACGAAGGAGGTTCAAGAAATGAGTTATTTATTCCCGCCGGATGTTGATCAGAGAATCCGCACCCAACTTGAGAAGGGCGTTTTTCAGTCCGAAGATGATGTCCTCCGCGCAGCCATCGCGGCTCTTGAGCGTGAATCAAATGATCTGGAGGCAATTCAAGCGGGAATCGACGACATCACCGCCGGGCGATTCCGGCCGTTTACAGAAATCGATGCTGAGTTTCGGAATGCTCACAACATCGCGGACAAGGCATGAACTACCAGGTTGTTTTAACGGACCAAGCTCACGCTGACCTGGAAGCGGCTCACGCGTGGTGGGCTGGCAACCGCTCCGAAACTCAGGCCGCGAAATGGTACAACGCGTTTGCCGATGCCATCGAATCTCTCGCCACAAATCCCTTGCGTTGTATTTTGTCGCGCGAGAGCGGGCAGTTTCCTTTTCAAATCCGTGACCTGTACTTTGGCATTGGTCGACGTAAAACGCACCGAGCCATTTTCACCGTCCGCCCTGACATGGTGTTGGTCATCGCGATCCGCCACTTGGCTCAACGAGATCTTTCACTTGACGACCTGTAGCGGAGTCTCGTTGTCCGACCGCTCACTGGTCTCGCCAAAGGTGTCCGATGATCATTGCCGTCCGCTTCGATTTCGTGAACAAGCTCGACGAGCGGATTTCGGTGGCCGACGTCTTGCAGACTCTTGAGCTGTTGCAGTCGGCGCCTGAGGGGCAGTTTTGTTGGCTCGATTTCTCCGAGACGAAAGTTGAGGTTGGAATCGAGTTGCTGGAACGCCTGGGGTGCGAGCGGCAGCAGGTGTTGTCTTTGATTGACGACCGGCCAGCTCCGTACTTTACGGATCTCGACGATCGGATCGCGTTCACACTGCTCGATGCCTCATGGAGCGAGACCGGAGTTACCACCAGCGCCGTGACAGTATTGCTGAGCACCACCTGTCTGATCACGTTGCACCGCACGAAGTCGAGTGTGATTGACGCGATGGTGCAGAGTTACTCGCGCAACTTTCGTCATGTCGCACTGTCGCCTGGCTTCTTGCTGTATGAACTTGCGAGTCATCTGGCCGAAGCCTACACGCGGATCGTCGGCCGGATCGCCGATGATGCCGAAGCATTGCAAGACAACCTGCTCAAGCAAGCGGACGAAAGCATGTTTGAGCGTGTCGCCGATCTGCTCCGATCCGTCAGTGAGTTCTCCAGAATCGTGGTCTGTTCGCGCGAAACCATTGACGACTTGGCGAACCGGCGCTCGCCGATGATTCCGCAATCCACTCAACCGTACTTGGAAAAGAAAGCCGGACTGCTGGAACGCTTGAGTTCCGATATCTCGTCCGAACGCGAACTGCTGTCAGAGACCGTCAGCCTGTACCTGGGCATTGTCACGCACCGCACGAATCGAATTCTGTCGCGTCTGACTGTGGTGGGTACGGTGTTCCTGCCGCTGTCCTTCCTGGCGGGAGTGTACGGCATGAACTTCGACTTGATCCCCGAATTGAAATGGCGCTATGGCTACCTCTACTTCTGGGGATTCGTCGTGACGTTCAGCCTTTTCGTGCTGGGCTTGATGAAACGCCAACGTTGGCTCTAAAGGGTCGTGCGTTCAAAATTCAAAATTGGCGGAAGATGAGTTTCGCGTCGTCCTGCCGCCAATTTTGATTGGCTCTTCCGGTGTTCCGGGGAGGCAAGTTCCAAAGCCACGGATGAAACACGGATTGAACACGGATCAGGACGGCGAACAAGGCAAAGAAGAATAGAGTAAGGGTGCGTAACGGTTTCTAATCTCTGGCTTGGTCCCTGCTTTTATCCGTGGCAAAAACGGTTGTCGGGAATTCCCGTTGGCCGCTTCTTCTTTTCCAATTCCCTGCCTCCTGTCCTGATCCGTGTTCAATCCGTGTTTCATCTGTGGCAAAAAATACTCCCCGAAGTGACCTCCCTGGATTACCGAATGAGCCGAGATCAATACAACTGCTGCGAGTTCTCGTCAAACGGACATAACCATGAACAACGAAAGTTATGTTCGCCCGACAAGAACGAAGTGATGCGCCACCCGCATGTTCAACCCCAGAAGCGTTCGCCGTGCCAGTTGCCGCTCGGAGTCGTTTCGACCTCAATGTCACCATTCACTTGGCATTGGCAGGACAGCCGTAGCGACTTCTCGTGACCGATCCGCCAGAAGAACAACAGCGGTCCGGTGAGAATTCGGAAACGTTCCCACAAGCCGGGCTTGCTGACCTGATCTTCGCCTTTGGTGATTAGCACCCGGCAACTTCCGCACTGGCCAAAGCCCAGACAGTTGACTGTCTTGTGGATGCCCGAATAAAGCTGCACGCCGTTTTGCAATGCGGCCTTTCGCAGGTTGGTGCCCGGTTCGACTTCGATAGTCTTCTTCTCTTTGACGAAAGTGATTTTGGCCATAATCGCGTGATGAAAAAAGGTCACTGTTGGAGGTTTCAAACGCGGCAGGATAATAGGTGTCGTGCGGTGGTTTTTCTAGCAGTCCGTGCATCTCACGACCCGAGGCCCATGTTCTGAAGTTGAGCTTTCGGCGGAGCAGAGTCATTCGCAGGATAGATACGTCGGATTGAAGGCAAACTACTTTTTGTTTCTTATCCGTGTGGGCTTCCTATCCGTGTGC
>JAYVSP010000117.1:0-10625 GCA_043775215.1 Planctomyces sp.
GCGGCCCTTCAGGCCAAACCGCAAACGATCCGCTAAGGACCGGCGCATCAATAACTGTCGTAGCCGAAGTCGCCAGACTTCGGATCTGAACTCTGGCGACTTCAGCGACATCGGACAGTTATTTCTGCGCCGGTCCTAAGCTAAGCTAAGTCCTGAAACCAGCAGTGGCGTGGGGCGGGTTTTCAACCTGCCCGTGAATTCGAGAGATTTCTCCGAAATCCCACTTCACTCGAAACGAGATTTGATTCATGGACGGGCAGATTGAAGCCTGCTCCACATCTGTTGTTCGGCGGCGTTTGAGTTCTTCGTCTTTTCACCGAAGGGTACGTATCGAGACAAAATGCAGCATCAGATTCGATTTGCCGGAAACATGTTGATTCTGGGCTGTGGCAGTGTCGCTCAATGCACTCTCCCGGTCGTGCTGCGCCATTTGGAAATGGATGCGAGCCGCATCACCGTGCTGGATATGCGCGATAACCGCGACATGATCGCCTCCTCCCTCGCACGTGGTGTTACTTATGTGCAGGAACGGTTGACCAAGGACAAGTTTCCCGAACAGCTCGGCCGATACCTCGGACCGGGCGATATCCTGCTGGATCTCGCGTGGAACTTGCAAACGCTGGAGTTGCTGGAGTGGTGTCGCCAACACGGCGTGCGCTATCTCAATACGTCGGTCGAAGTCTGGGATCCCTACGAAGGAATGAACCGCAGACCGCTCACCGAACAGACGCTGTATCACCGGCATATGCAGCTTCGCGAGATGATCGCTCGCTGGGGCGATGACTCCGGCCCGACCGCTGTGCTGGACCACGGAGCGAATCCTGGACTCGTCTCTCACTTCACAAAGCGTGCTTTGATCGAGATCAGCGAGCAGATCATTCAGGACTCGCCGACGGATGTGCGGGCCGCGGAACTTCGCCGAGCCATCGACCGGCAGTCCTTCAACGAACTGGCCCGCTTGACCTGCGTGAAGGTGATTCATGTCAGCGAGCGGGATTCACAGCGGTCGAATCGTCCGAAAGACAGCGACGAGTTCGTCAACACCTGGAGCGTCGAAGGGCTGTACGAAGAAGGGATCGCCCCTGCGGAATTGGGCTGGGGCACTCACGAGCGACAACTTCCGGCGGATGCCCTACAGCACGCGCACGGACCGCAAAACCAAATCTGCCTCGAACGCCGAGGCATGAACACTTGGGTGCGTTCGTGGTGTCCGTCGGGCGAGATTCGCGGCATGGTCATTCGCCACGGCGAGGCGTTCAGCATTTCCGAGCGGCTGACCTGCCACGACGAACTCGGCAAAGTCCTCTACCGCCCAACTGTTCATTATGCTTATTGTCCGTGCGAGGACGCGATGGGTTCACTCGACGAATTGCGGCTCCGCGAATACCGCATGCATGGCCGCGAACGCATCCTCCGCAACGAGATTGTTTCCGGACGCGACGAACTGGGCTGCCTGATCATGGGTCACGACTTCCATTCCTGGTGGATTGGCAGCGTGCTGGATATCAACGAATCGCGCCGACTGGTTCCCGGCCAAAATCCCACGACTCTGCAAGTGGCGTCCTCTGTGCTGGGCGCATTGTTCTGGATGATCCGCAACCCCAATGAGGGAGTGAATCTACCGGACGATTTGCCACATGACGAGATTCTCGAAGTCGCCATGCCCTACCTCGGCCACTTCCGCTCGCACGCGGTGGATTGGTCGCCGAATGGCTACCACATTGTTTCGCCGGAGAACCGCAGCGCATCTGGAAACGGCAAGCCCAAGAAGTCTGGAACAAACCACGACAACCACGATCCGTGGCAGTTCGAACATTTCCTGATCGCGACGTGATTCTTCACGAGGACCACCTACACCATGTCTGCTCGCCCCCAATTGGTCATCGCCAGTCGCAACGCGAAAAAACGCCGCGAGATCGAAGAGCTACTCGCTCCACACGGGATCGATGTGCTCAATGTCGCTGACTTTCCCGACGTGCCCGAGGTCATTGAAGATGGCCGCACCTTCGCCGAGAACGCCGCGAAGAAAGCGACTCAAACGGCGAAGAATCTCAACCGCTGGGTCTTGGGCGAGGACAGCGGTTTGATGGTCGATGCCTTGAACGGCGCGCCAGGAGTGTACTCGGCCCGCTTCAGCGGCGAGGGTGCTACCGATGAAAAGAACAACGCCAAACTCATCGCCGAATTGAGCAATGTCCCGGACGAGGAGCGCGGAGCTCAATATCTTTCTCACGCCGCAGTGTCGGACCCGACCGGCGCGATTCGACTCACGGTGGAGGCCACTTGCCGAGGCCGCATCATTCATGAGCCGCGCGGCTCAAATGGTTTCGGCTACGACCCCTACTTCTTGATTCCCGAATATCACCGCACATTCGGCGAACTCAGCTCGACGGTGAAGCACCACCTCAGTCACCGCGCCCGCGCGTTCGAGCGGCTCATCACTCCATTGGTCCAATTGCTCTGCAGCGAGACAAAGTGAACTGCTCATTCTCCGTCCCCACGTCGGTTGCTTGCTACCTCATTGCTAGCGAACGGAGAAACACCGATAGCCACAAGCCGTGCTGCCACCGACGCGGGGTCGGTGAGGAAAATTAGCCGACGATAAAGCACGATGTCAGTCCTTGGGGAATGGATCAACAGAACAGAAGTCTCGTCATTGCGATCATATTCTTGTCTAAGGGGCCCGTAACTCGTCAAACCACAGCAGCAGTGCTTGCATCGGACCACCTTCGCGCATCACGAAATGGGAGGACAACAAACGCGAGTGAAGCGTCTCAGAGAAGATGCGTCGAGAGTAACACTGGATGTAGTCTGACCAAAGATTGAACATCCCCAGCGCGGGCTTGGGGAAACTGCTCATCCCCTGCGGGTTCGTTCGGTCATGACAATTTGAGGAACACTGCGGAACGCGTTCTCTCGCACGCCTCTTCGGGATGAATGATCCCTGCCAAGTACATCGTTCCGACAACAACAGCAGCATGGCGGGGTCGCAATATGGCAGAGCCAGTCCACTTCACGACTCTGTTCGAGTTGCGAGCCGTGCCATTCAAGTTGTTGGACCGGAAGGTATCTCATGCGTCTCGCATTCTGGTTGTGGAGGGCTCGTTCCACATTGCGTGCTCCCCGCAGTGGAACAAAGCGAAAGCAGAGAAATACTGCGGCAGTACTGCTCGAAACACTGGAGCCGCGCGCGTTGCTCGCCGCCACCATCGGCTACAACAGCGAGACGCGCGAGGTTGTGGTGACCGGAACAATTTTCCCAGACTCTGTGACCGTTACGGCGATGACTTCGATTCTGACCAAAGTGAGCGTGGTTTCGTCCGGGGAAGTGGTCGAGCAGACTTTCAACACGGCTGATCTGAGCCAAGTGACATTCGATGGTGGTCAGGGAAACGACAGCCTGACCAATTTTAGTGCGCTGCCTATCAGCATGAATGGCGGAGACGGCGACGACACTCTGCTCGGCGGCATCGGCAACGACACGTTCATGGGAGATGCCGGCGACGATTCGGTCAGTGGCGGAGCGGGGGATGATTTGTTGTTGGGATCACTGGGCAATGACAACTTCGATGGCGGCGAGGGCAACGATCGAATTGACGGGGGCGACGGTGCGGACACGCTGAATGGTTCCGGTGCCAATGACACTCTGGTGGGCGGAGCGGACAACGATTGGCTGATGGGCGGTAGTGGTGCCGACTCATGCGATGGCGGTTCCGGAGACGACAAAGTCGAAGGGCTGGGAGGTAGCGGTGACACGCTGCGCGGCGGACTCGGCGACGATACTTTGGATGGCGGTGTCGGTACGGCGGACGTGCTGGTGGAAGTGGGCGATGTCAACTTCACGCTCACGCCAACACGGCTCACTGGGCTTGGCACGGACACGCTGTTGAATCTCGGAGGAGCGCAGCTCACGGGTGGACCTTCGGGAAACCGGATTGATGTGTCGGAATTCGGCCTGCCAACGACCCTGACGGGAGCCGGCGGAAACGACACGCTCATTGGCGGTGCGGGAGTCGATTTGCTGCTGGAAGTGGGCAACGTCAACTTTCAATTGACCGATTCGCAACTGACAGGGCTGGGGGTCGATCTGCTGTCGAGCATTGATCAGGTGTTTCTGACGGGTGGTGCGAGTGCGAATCTGCTTGACGCGGGAGCCACGACGAAGCCCGTCACACTCAGCGGCGGCGATGGCAACGACACGCTGATCGGCGGTGTGACCGCGGACCGACTCGACGGCGGCGCGGGGAACGACCGTCTCACCGGCGGACCGGGAGCAAACACGGTGATTGGTGGCGACGGTGTTGATCGGTTGGTCGAAGCGGCAGATACGAATTTCGTGTTGAGCAACGCTTCGCTCATCGGATTGCAGACCGAGACTCTCTTCATGATCTCAGAGGCGGAGCTGACGGGGGGACCGTCGGCGAACTCGCTGTCGGTGACGAGTACTTTCACCGGGCCAGTCACGCTCAACGGTGGCAACGGTAACGACACACTGACTAGTGCGTCGCTGAACGATTCCCTCAACGGCGGCAATGGTGATGACTTGCTCAATGGCGTTGGTGGAGACGACACGCTTGACGGTGGGGCCGGCCAGGACAGCATCTTCGGCGGATTGGGGAACGATACGATTCTGGGTTCCGCCGGCAGCGACTGGTTACGCGGGGAAGATGGAAACGACACGATTCGAGGCGGCGATGACGGCGACTTGATTCAGGGTCAGCAAGGAGACGACTCGCTCGACGGCGGCAATGGCTCCGACATCATTCTGGGGAGCTTCGGCAATGACACCGCGCTGGGCGGGGCTGCTCGCGATTTCGTCATCGGGGGCTACGGTGCCGATTCGATCAACGGTGGCACCGACGATGACCTCGTGCTGGGCGCGACTACGAAGTACGACGCCAATCCGGCCACGCTCACTCAGATTCTCTCCGACTGGAACGGTCTGGGAACGTATGCCAGCCGAGTGACTCTGATGACCAAAACGGCCTATGCCAACTTTCTGAAATCGCTGACACAGATCACCGACAATGCCACGGTGTACGACGACTATGCCCGCGACACGTTGATCGGCGGAGCGGGCAAGGACTTTTTCTTCCGTCCCGGAGACCCGAAGTCAAACACGTTCGACACACTGCCGGACCGTGGCTCCACCGAAACGGTTAACGGATCGGTTTTTGGCACCAAGGCACCCGGTTTTTTCCCGACGAACATGACGAAACTGAGATACCTCGCGACGCTGAACGATCCCACGTTTCGCACACAGATCACTCGTGTCACCGGCGATCCCGGCACGCCGTTGACGATCAACGTCAACACCGGAGGTTCGGCCACGATTGCTTGGAGTAATGCGGTCCGTACACGCTACGTCACCGATTCCAGTTGGAACATCGACGGCTCGTTGCTGATGCTGCGGAGTTACGATCCCGGCCTGCCTTATCACATCGTGCTGAATGGCTCGACCTACCAACCGCTGTTCTTAGCCGATATTCCGTCCTCCAATTTCCGCTGGAGCCAAAACCCGGCAAGCCCCGCAATCCAGTACGCGTTCCCGCAGGCGACGATGCTCGACGCCGACGAAGGTTCGACCGTGTCGCTGCCACTTTCCGGTCCCGACGATGACCAGATCGTGCGTTACGACGTCACCACCGGGCAGGTGCTGAATACGATCACGCTGCCGTTCAACAAACTGTTTTCTTCCAAGACCACGATCGCATTCGTCAGCGGCCACGAATATGCCGCGATGTACGGCGTCGACAAGGCGAATCCGAGTGCGTCGGCGATCGCTCTTTACATCGTGCAATTGGACGCTCCGACGGGCCAGAATCCGATCGTCGCATCGAGGCTGCTCACGACGTCCGACAGCGGTACCCCGGAAAAAGCGTTCGCGACCGCGCTGGATTTCAAAAACCTGTGGTTCTCGCCCGATGGCCAACATGTGCTAGCGTTGTACAACGGCTCGACTGTCAACAGCCGCTCATGGCGGTTGCTGGATGTGAATTACGAGACCAGGTCGATCCTCTCGCACATGATGCCGAACCTCACGGCAGACAAATCATTCCAGACGAACGGTGCTCCGGCAAAAGGCCACATGCCGGTGAACTGGTCGCACCCGGTCTTCGCACTGGGAGCGAACGGCCGCGACGTTTACATCGTTGGCGTCAGCGGCTCGTTCAACGGGCGCAGGTTCCCGCAAAACGAGGTCGCAACCGCCAATGGCTTTGTCGGCAGCGTGTTGGCCTTCAACGTGACGACCAATACTTTCAAATCGCTCACGGACCCGACCAACGAAAATCTGGCCACGCACATCACGGCCACCAACACTCAGCATCCCGGCTACGTTTTCGTGAGCTATTGGAACGACAACTCCCGCGGCTCGAAGTACAAAGGCGAACTCGTGGCTATCAACCTCGACAACCCGTTCGGCGCGAAGGGCACAATCGAGCTGGCTCATCACCGCACGAACATCGCTAACAAGAACTACTACGGCAACACGCTGCCGACCGTCTCGCCCGACGGCAAGAAGCTGATCTTCAGCAGCACTTGGGGACTGCAACAAGCCGAAGTGCAGACGTTCGTGCTGAATTTGCTGGGCAGAGTGCCGTAGCGTGGCTGCTTCGTGGAATAGTTTTTCCTTTGTTCAAAAACTGTACCCGTGAAAATTCCGGCGACTCTCGCCGGCCTCGTCGCTGAATTTGGCTCCGACCTTTCAGCGAACCTATGCAAACAAAGCACTTTCGAGCATTCGATGCGTGATCGTGCATCGCGCTTTCGAGCGGTCGCCATCTCCGCAACTTGAGCGATTCTGAACAAAGTCTGAACACTTTTGGACAAGTCCTTTGCGGCTGCCGATATTCCTAGTGTGACCGGCCAAGTCCATTCGCTGGCCGTGCTCTTCCGCTCGGAAAATCGACTTTGCCATCGTTCACGAGGAGTCTTCAGATGTTCTTCCCCAAGGTTCTGCGACTGCTGAATCCGTTGCCCAAACGTCCTCAACGGAGTCGACACACGCCTGTCCCGAAGTTGGCCGACGCCGTTCAGGGACTTGAACCACGAGCACTTCTTGCCGGTGCCGCGACTGTTGTCGTGAACGGAGCCGGCGACTTGAAGATCACGGGAAGTACTTCCGCCGACGAAATCGAAATCACGGTCGACGGCGACAACGTGACGGTGGCAGGTCGGAACGGCACAACCATCAATGGTCATCACAGGGACTTCGAGACGGATGCGGCGGTTCACGACCTCGTGATCAAAATGCAGGACGGTAACGACAAAGTCTTCTTCTCGGTGATTGGCTCCGGCGGGATCAACGGCCAATTGAAGGTCGAAATGGGTGACGGCGATGATTTGCTGCAATTGGGAGTTCAGGACGGCGAAGAATTTCGCTTCGGTGGTAACGCTCGCATTGACTTGGGGCGTGGCCATGACACTTTCGGAGCGTTCGCGGAGGGTGAAGACGGAATCTCGTTCGAGAAAAAACTGACGGTGATCGGTGGAAAAGGCAATGACCTGATCGGGACGTCCAACATCAAGGTGGAGCGCACTCTGAGAGTCAAGACTGGCGACGACCAGGATGTTGTCGCCGCCGAGAACACGACGGTGGGCGGCAGATTGGTGGTCAAAACGGGATCTGGGCACGACTTGGTTGGAGTCGCGAACGTGAATATCGCCGGTCGAACAACTGTCAAGACTGGTTCTGGGTTTGACCAAGTCAACGTGAACGGGGCGACATTCGGCAAGAAAGTGACCGTCAAGCTTGGCAGTCAAGATGATGACCTGGAATTCTTTGATGTCTTCGGGACGACGGAAAATCTCCGCGGCGGATCTGGACACGACAACCTCTCGAATGGCGTGGACGGTACGAGCTTTGAGGGGGACGCGCCGGATGCTGAAGACGCGGCGGCCGCAGTCATCCTGGACACAATTCGCGTGGCGGCGAACCATCATGCTCCGGACTTCCACCTCGCGAATTCAATAATGGTGCCAGAGAATACGACGACCGTCATCGCCAGCTTGTCGGCTCCGGACGCAGACCTTCCAGCTCAGGACGTGATGTTTGCCATCACGCGTGGCGTCGATGCCGACCAGTTTGAAATCGTGGGCGGGACACTGCGGTTCAAGGTGGCTCCCGACTTTGAGCGTCCAACGGACGTCGGCCTGAATCACCACTACAGCGTCGAGTTGACGGCCGATGACGGCTTCGGTTTGACGACGACGCAGAAACTGGACGTCGAAGTGACTCCCGTGAACGACAATGCTCCGGTGGCCAATGCGGACAGCATCGCGGTGGCCGAAGGCGGTACGGCGACGACGCTGACGAGCATGGCAGCGAGCGTGTTGACCAATGACAGGGACGCGGAAATTCCGGCTGACACGTTCACGGTCAACAGGGTCAATGGCGTCGCGGCCAACGTGGGAGTCCCCACGCCCACGATGCACGGCAGCGTGACGCTCAACGCCAATGGCACATTCAGCTACACCCACGATGGCAGCGAGAACTTCACGGACAGCTTCACCTACGCGATCTTCGACGGCGTGAACAGCAGCAACATCGCGACGGTCACGATCACAATCACGCCCGTCAACGATGCGCCGGTGGCCAACTCGGACAGCATCGCAGTGACTGAGGGAAGTACAGCGACGGTGCTGGCGAACACGGCCGCAAGTGTTCTGGCAAACGACACGGATGCCGACCTGCCGGGTAACACGCTCACAGTCAACAGGGTCAATGGCGTCACGGCCAATGTGGGAGTTTCCATTCCCACGACGCATGGCAGCGTGACGCTCAACGCCAACGGCACGTTCCGCTACACGCACGACGGTGGCGAGAACTTCTCCGACAGCTTCACCTACACGATTTCCGATGGATTCAGCACCAGCAACACTGCGACCGTGACGGTCACGGTCACGCCGGTTAACGACATCCCAGTGGCCAACAACGATAGCCTCCTGATTAACAAGGGAGGCACAACGACGGTGCTCCTCAACTCGGCAACCAGCGTACTGGCCAACGACACCGACGCGGACCTGTCCGGCGAAACGCTGATGGTCGATTCTGTCAATGGCGTCGCGGCCAACGTTGGAGTTCCCTCGCCGACTCAGCATGGCACCGTCACGCTCAACACCGATGGCACGTTCAGTTACACCCATGACGGCAGCGCGAACTTCTCCGACAGCTTCACCTACACGGTCACCGACGGACTGATCAGCAGCAATACCGCAACGGTGACGATCATCGTCAACGACGCCCCGGTCGCGAATGACGACAACATTCTGGTGGACGAAGGAGGCACGGCCACGGTGCTCGCGAGCACGGCCGCCAGCGTTCTGGCTAACGACACGGACGTAGACTTGCCGGGCGATACGCTCACGGTCAACCGGGTCAACGGCGTCGCAGCCAATGTTGGAACTGCCACACCCACGATGCACGGCAGCGTGATGCTCAATGCCGACGGCACCTTCAGCTACATCCACGACGGCAGCGAGAATTTCAGCGATAGCTTTGCCTACTCGGTTTCCGACGGACTGAACACCAGCAACACCGCGACCGTGACCATCACAATCACGCCGATCAATGACGCACCGATCGCCAATGACGACAGTATTTCTGTTGACGAAGGAGGAATGGCGACAACGCTCGCGAATTCGGCCGCGAGCGTGCTCGCCAACGACATGGACGTGGACCTGCCGGGTGACACGCTCACGGTGAATGCGATCAATGGCGTGGAGTCCAACGTGGGAGTTGCCACTCCCACGGCGCATGGCACTGTGACACTCAATGCCGATGGCACGTTCACCTATATCCACGACGGCAGCGAGAACTTTTCCGACAGTTTCACCTACACGATTTTCGATGGAGCCACCACCAGTAACACCGCGACGGTTCTGGTCACCATCACAACCATTAACGACGTGCCGGTCGCCAACGACGATAGCCTCGTCGTCAACAAGGGAGGTACCAAGTCTGTGCTTTTGAGCAGTGCCGTAAGCGTCATCGCCAATGACACGGATGCTGACCTACCCGGTGACATTCTCACGGTCAACACGGTCAATGACGTTCATGCCAATGTGGGAGTTCCCACAGCCACGGCGCACGGCACCGTGACGCTCAACGCCGATGGAACGTTCACCTACACCCACGACGGCAGCGAGAACTTCTCCGACAGCTTCACGTACGCTGTCTTCGATGGACTGGCCACGAGCAACACCGCCACCGTGACCATCACGGTCAACGATCCCTCGGTCGCGAATGACGACAGCATCACGGTTGACGAAGGAGGCACGGCAACGGAACTCGCGAGCATGGAGTCGAGCGTGCTGGGCAATGACACGGATGTGGACCTGTCCGATACTCTGACGGTCAACGGGGTCAATGGTCTCACGGCCAACGTGGGAATGCCCACGGCGACGACGCACGGCAATGTGACGCTCAATGGCGACGGCACTTTCACCTACACGCACGATGGTAGCGAGAATCTCACGGACAGCTTCACTTACACAGTTTTCGACGGTCTGAACACCAGCAACACAGCGACCGTGACGATCACGATCACTCCGGTCAACGACGCACCGGTCACCAATGACGACAGCATCGCTGTTGACGAAGGCGGCACGGCGACGTTGCTCGT
>JAYVSP010000118.1:0-19075 GCA_043775215.1 Planctomyces sp.
TAAGTGCCCGCTAAAGGCATTCTCTGTGCCGTTGTAGTACGCGAATTCTTTCCGCTCCGCGTTGCCAGTGTAACCAATTTTGTCGGTCGTGAATTTACCGACGTTGGTGACGAGCAGGTCCAGACGCCCGTCGCGGTCGTAGTCAAAGAAGTCGGCGGCTGACGAATGGCCGCTGTAAGTCAGCCCCGCGTCCTCAGTCCGGTCCTCAAAATGTCCCTGGCCGTCATTCACGAAGAACACATTGCCGTGACGAGTCGTGGTGACGTAAAGGTCCGGGTCGCCATCATTGTCGGTATCCGCAAAGGAGGCAGCTACGCTCACCCGTCCCTGCAATCCGACGCCGGCCGCCGCGGTGATGTTCTCGAAACGACCGCCGCCCAAGTTGCGATAAAGCTGGTTCCCGCCCACTTGGCTCGTGAAATACAAATCGGTCAAACCGTCGCCATCGACATCCGCCGCAGCAACACCGTTTGCATGATCATAATGATTGCTCTTGAAGTCCTTGGCAGCGTCGGCGACGGGCCGATCGATGAATTCAATGCCGCTACGTTCGATTTGATCTTCAAACCGAAAATCATGGAACGCCTGGATCTGGTCTGCCGCGGCCAATTGAGTCGACTGCCGCTGCTCCATCCAGGGTGGATCGAAAATGTCACCCGGCACGCCGATCTGGACGGAATCCGGCGCGTCCAACACGGGTTCTGACAGAACCAACTGGATGTCTCCCAGCAGTTTGACGGAGTCCTCGTTCGAGGAACTTTCATAGACCCCACGCACGCGAGATTGTGCGTCGACCAGCACGAACCGAGAACTGTGCGTGATGGGATTGGCTGTGTTTGCGGCATTGTCCGCCACGGGGAATTTGAAACCTTTCTTGCTGATCCGCCACAGTTCGCCGCGAGCTCCAGTCAGGAACTTCCAGCGGATTGAGTCCGCGTGATATTGCTCCGCATACTCAAGCAATCGGGCCGGAGTGTCACGTTCCGGATCGACGGTGATGCTGAGAAATCGGACGCGGTTGGCATGCGGCCAGCGACCAATGCGCGTCTGCAACTCGGCGAGCTTAGCCGTCTGACGCGGACAGGTTGCCGGGCAATGAGTGAAGAAAAAGTTGGCAATCCAGACCCGCCCGGCGAGTTCGCGACTTGGAAATGCCTCGCCATTCTGATCCGTCAATTCAAATGCCGGAGCGTCGAACAGTACCGGGGGGTTCATGGCCATTGCTTCTACCGTGCTTTCCTTTTCCTTCGGCGTCGCCGTCAATGGAGCGACGGGTTTGGTCTTTGGAGCACTGCCCGAAGGAGGAGTCGGTCGACTGCACGAACTGCCGCTCAAAAGAATGAATCCGCAGATAGCGAAGGACCGCCAAGTTTTCCCAATGACTTGGCCGCGGCGGAAGAAGCAGTCAACGGTCGGCAACATAAGACTTTCCTAAATCAAAGCGATGAGTTTTTCTGTCCCAGCCAAGTAAGGAACTGCTGGCGCGATTCAACGACCAAGTGCCTGGATCGATCGCGTCCAGGCAGTCCACACAATTCTTCGCCGATCAGCGGATATTGCCCCACACTCGTCGGGCGGAATGTCATACGGAACTCGAGATCGGGAATGGCGATCTCCTTCAGGCCGAGTTCCGGAATCGCCAGAGTGTAGATGTAATCCGTACTTTTCAGAATGAGCACCACCTCGGTGTCGAGCGGCACATGAAGCAGGTATCCGGCTTGCAGTTCGTCGATGGCGGGAAGTGCTCCGTCGATCATCGGGTATGCTGCCCGCCATTGATGTTCGGTTCCCGTGAGCTGAATGACCAGCGGGTCGGGAATGGACGCTTCAGTCGAAGCACCGTCTTCTTGATCGGGGCGTGTTGTCCCACTTTGCGACTGACACCCTCCCGCCAGACACAGAAAAGCGATACCACAGAGGATCGAATTGATCAAACTTTTCCAGCGAGTCCGGAACGCCATCAAATTCTGCTCACACATTTCATTGAAATGCAAAAGATCTTCGATTCGGAAAGTGATACTTGACAGCACTGGGGAGACGCAACACAACGATCGTCTCATGCTGGGTTGTGAGCGTTTCAGTCTCGCGCCCGCTCGTGCTAACAGTAGAATTCCGTCATTGCGCAGCGCGTGCTCGCGCATGATCTTGGCCGCGAGTTCCCCGGCTTCGTCAAATCGCTCGGCGACCAGAAAATTTGACGCCTCCTGGAGCGTTCGGTCCGCATCATCCTCGAAGATGCCGTCTCCACGGGATCACGTTATGGCTTGCCTTTGATTGCCGAATCATTGACCAAAGCATTGGCGTGCGCCCGATGTTTTAAAGCCAACTCGGTGTCTCCGATCGTCTCGTAGTACTCTGCCAAAGCTGCCTGAGCGTGCTGGTGTTTCGGATCGATCTCGATGATGCTGCGCAGCCATTGGATTCGGTCTGCCGGATTGCTGTTTCCGCGAAGCAATTCTGACACTTCGTAACGAGCCTCCAGATCCTTCGGTTGGAGGGTGACCTTTTCTCGAAGTGCTTGAATGCGGGAGTTCACTTCTTGGGCTTTCGCGACAAACTCGAAATGCGAGCGGGCTTCGCTGGCACGGCCCGAACGTTGCAATACGCTGGCTAAGGTGTTGTGAGCTTCTGAATCATCGGGGTCCAATACGACCGCCAGTTGCAAAAGAGGCAAAGCGACATCGAGACGATTGGCATTGAGTTCCACCTGCCCCAACGCCAAAAGCAAGTCGAAATCTTTCGGGTGAGTCTTCAATGCCGCGGTGAAGATTTCGCGAGCCTTGTCCAACTGTCCCATTTCGAGCAGCGTTCGTCCCCAACCGGTCTGGACGGCCGGGTCATTGGGACTGCTCTTCAAGAGTCGTTGAAAGTGGCCGGCCGCCTCGGCAGTGTTCCGCAGGGTGAGCAACGCATTCGCCAGTTGCAGGCGAATATCATCTCGTTGAGGTGCCAAGTCACATGCCCTTTGAAAGTGCTCGGCCGCTGGCCTCCACGACGAGTTCATGTTGGCGACGATGCCTCGAAACACGTGCGGCTGTGCATCCTTGGGAAAATCCTTTTGCCAAGCGTCCACGACAGCAAAGGCCTCCGCAAACCGATACGACGCGAGGTAGCCATTCGCATAGGCTTCGCATATTTCTGGTCCGTCGTCCTGGGGATCGACGAGCAAGTCCCGCAAATGAAGATCTGCTTCGGCCATCTGGCCAGCTTGCGCCAATGCCAGCCATTCCTCCCGCTGGATGCGGGGCTTTGCGATTCCCAACTTCAATGCCCGTTGCAACGATTGATGAACGTCGCTCAGTTTTCCTTGCCGTCGATACGCGCGAGACATCCAGAACTGCACTTCGCCACTGGCGGGATCAAAGCGCGCCGCAGCCTGCAATGCGGCCATCGCCCGATCCATATCGCGGGACTTCAGCGCCGCACGAGCCACACTCAGATGTCGCTGAAGATGCCAGTCGTTCCAGAAAAACGCCAAAACTGCGCCGACCAACGACAGCACTACGATCAGCGACAGCAGACGAACTCGTTTCACAATGTTTAGCCCAGAACTGATGTAGGACGCTTATTCACATGCCGGTTACCGTGGGATAGGCTTCCAGCCTGTCATTGGCGAGGAGCACGACAGGCTGGAAGCCTATCCCACTGGTTTAGCGGGATCTCGCTGAAAGGGTGGTCTGGAGCGATCGAATCTGAGGCAGCAGTTGGGGGGCGTTCGCCTGTGCGACGGGAGTTGCCTGTGCCAAGACTGCATTCGCGTCGTTGTGACGATGCAGGTCGAGATAGGTCTCGGCCAACGTCACGAGGACGTAGGGATCTTTGAATTGTGTCAGTCGAGCGGCACGCAAAGCAAAGGGAAGCGCTTCAGTAAGCCGACCTTGCTGACGAAGTGCATGGCTCATTCCCTGACAGCCATGTGCGTGGTTTGGCGCGGACGCCAACACCTGCTGAAAACACTCAACAGCATCCGGCCAACGATTCAGTCGGGACATTGCCAAGCCCATTTGGTAGCGGATCTTGGCATTGGACGGTTCCGCATCCAGCGCGCGGCGGTAGTAATCCAACGCCTCTTCCGGGCGACCACCAATGTAGGCCAGCCAGCCGAGCATCGAGTTGCCATACGGATCATCGGGGTCATACGCCGCAGCCGCCTTCAGCGATTCGACCGCTTGCGTTTCCTGTCCGAGCTTGAGGTAGAGAGTTCCCAGGCGGCCGTGTTCACGAGCTAAGTCTGGCTTGATACTGAGGATTTGGTGGAGCGTGTCCCTGGCTTCTTCGAGCTGGTTTTCCTTCGTCAAATGGACGGCATCGAACCAGTCGTTGTCGATTCGCTGATGAGTCGCTTTCAAGACCTCTAGTTTTTCGCGAATGGCGGGCACGTCATCGACTCGCAGCGCATTGCGGTAAGCGTCGATTGCCGCCAGGAACCGATAGTCACGCTGGCGAGTTTCGCCCTCGGTTTGCCAGTACTCAATGAGCGCCGATTTCAATCGGTCCACTTCGCCGAGGCTGTGAGCGTCTGATTGTGTGCGATACCAATCCAGCAGAACCTCGTCGCGCGCCGCGGGATAGACCGCAATCCGATGCTCGATGCGTTTCACCGGAGGAAAGTAGACATTGTCTTTGGTTTGGAAAAACACCTGGATCTTGTTGACCCGCGGCATATGACAGCCAATGCAATTGTCCCTGACGGCGGCGGGGAGACGATCCTGCTCGCGACAGTCAACGGCCGCATGGCACTTCGAGCAAGATCGTTGAAATGGCGACCGATCATCCAAGTTGTCGCGCCGATGCGGATCATGGCATGTGATACATGTCATGGTGTCGCTGCGTTGGAAGCATCGGCTCTCGCGCATGTACTGGACCTGATTAGCGACGTGATCGTCCTCGGGGTTCTTTGGGCTGAGTGTTTTGAAATAGTCGTCCAGGGGTTTTCCGGGCCGATAGCTCAATGGGGGCTGACGATACTTGATGGCATTGCTGTGGCACTGAGCGCACAAGTCGATCAGGCGGTCGCGGCTGAGTCGTCCCGGATGGACGATGGCTTGGCCAGACTTGGTGTCGGGATGCGCTTGATGAAAGGCCAAGTGTTCTCGTCCGGGGCCATGACATTTTTCACATGTCACTCCCAGCATGAAGCTGTCGCGATTGAATTGGTTCTCGCTACCGACAACGTGTTCAAACCAAGTGTTATGGCACTCCAGGCAGCGCGGCAGCAGCGGTCTCGAAAACGTTCCGTTGCGGTGAGGATCGATCAGGCTGGCTCCCCACTCTTGCGAGGGATGCAACCAAACAACAGGAAGCTCGCTGAGCCGGTCCTCTTCCCAACTGAAATACACTTCATCGGTCGCCGCGCCAGCACCGTAGACCAGACCGATCCGCGACACGGTTCGCTGCTCGCCCGCAGGGGAGGAGTGAATCGCCGTTTGCAGGAATTCGTCTCCAGTTCGCGTCATCTCAAAGCGCAGCGAATCACTCAGCAAGAAGGTTCCTCGTCCGGGATCAAAGCCGTTTGATATTGTCGCAGGATCAGGCTGAACGCAGGCGAGGAAATGCCGCGTGTTCCTGAATTCGGCGACACGTTCGGAGTGACAAGCTGCGCACTCTTGAATCCCGACAAATCCCGGATTCTGCGCCACCAGTCGGTCGAAGACATCTCCGGAATCGTCGATGTGATTGGCAACGACCGGCGATTGAACGCGCGGCCAAGACCAGTAAGTCACGGCTCCGCTCAAGACCACGATCATTCCCACAATCACGCAAACGGTTGCTCGATGGTGGTGCGACATGTCGAAGAGTCCTGGAGTCAATCAGGTTCAGTGGACGGAAACTATTGCTGGGGCTGGGGAACTCGTCGAGACGGATCCAAAAGGCGTCCCCGCTGACGATAGCGCTGAATTCGATCGGCATCATTGGTCAGTCGGGAAAGTTCAACAAGCACGCGGACCAACACGGGGTTGTCGGGATTGATTTGCACGGCTCGTTCGATCGCTGCCAATGCCCCCGAAAAATCCCCCATTTCCTGCCGACAGGCTCCCAGAAGTTCCCAGTCATCGGCCACACGGCGCTCGCGAACGACTTGTTCGAGGATTCGCTGAGCCGAACGATGATCGTGCCTCTGAAAAAGCAATTGTGCAAGGCTGCGTTCGGTGCTGATTCGCACGGCTGGTGTTAACCCGTTCTCATCGTTCAAAGCGAGTTGGACAGAACGGCTGGCGGCGAGGAATTCGCCATTTTCATACTGCAATTGGGCGAGCGCCGCATGAACCGTCGCATCGAACAAGCCAGCCACTTGCACAGGTTCCAACAATGTCCGAGCACGCTGCAAATAGATTGTTCGAAACCGACGACCATCCTCTGACTCCGCGAAAACCAAATTCGCCAAACCCAAAGATCGTTCGCGATCGGCTGGAGACAGAAAAGACATGTCGTCCACCGGGACCAGATGCACCGCTTCAGTCAACACTTGATCGGGCGATGTCGTCCGCTCGTGGAGACCGATTCGATGGTGCGTTGACGCGACGTGAGGCGTTTCGGTCGGTGAGCGAGGCATATGGCACTTGACGCAATTGTCATCGCGATCTTGCCGAAGTCGCTCGTCTTGGTTCAATCGGCACAGCTTTTGATCCGCAGTTTTCGAGTGACATGCGAGACATTGGCCGCGATGAAATGCCAAACTCTGATTCGGCGTCATCGGTGCCTGATGTGGCTTGTGGCACGTTGTGCAGGTCAAGCTCGCCGACTTCTGATAGCAGCGACTTTGCCGCAACTGTTCCACATGGCCGACAACTTTCTGGTGGTCACTGGCAGACTCCAGTCGATAATGAGCGACAAACTGCCGTAACGAATAGCCCGGACGAAACTGCCCCCACTGACGACCGCGAACATCCACGAATGCGGCGCTCTCCAAATGGCATTGAGCACAAATCGATTCCTGCTCTTCTCTCCCCAGTCGCGCCGGATGAACAATCGTGTAATCGGCCTTTCCCTGTCCCGATTCTCCGTGTTCCCAGCGCTTCGTGTGCAACGCGCCCGGTCCATGGCATCGCTCGCACGAAATGGCCTGCTCGTGAATCTGGACTGATGCGAGTTCTGATTCTGGACGAGTGACGCGGCCGACATGACAAAATAGGCAACGCTCGTCGACCGGCCGCTGGAATCCAAACGGCTGGGAATGATCAAAGCCTGGAGACAGTTGCCAAGCCTGGAGTGATGCGTACCAACTCACCGGCGATTCAGCGAGAAAGCCATCATCTTCAAGCAAGTAGGTTCGAGCCAATTGCCCAGAACCGACGACGTACTTCATCGGGTATTCTGCCAGGATGACTTCGGCACCGTCAGCCATGCGGAGCGATTCACAATGCCACAATTGGCCCTCGCGGCGATAAACCTTATAGATTCTGCCGGAGGCTGGATGCGGGAAGCTTCCGTCGGGCGGTTCATCGGCTTCGACGATTTCACGAAATGCCCGACTGTGATGCGTCTGAATATACCCGGCCGATTGTTCGGCGTGACAGTCGCCGCAGATTTGACTGCCGATATATTTCACTTCTGGAGAGGTGTTCGCAAACTCTGTGGCTGGCAATTCGGTAAAAGGCTGCAAATCGTCACGAATTGACGTCCGTAAATTCACGGCAGAACGGTCAATTTTCGGTGTCGAATCAGAACTCTTTCGCCAGCCAAGCTGAATGCCGACGACGACTAAAAGTAATCCCGCGCAGACGCCCAGAAACCATGGAATTGCAGTCGTTCGTCTTACAGAACGCATTACTTGTCACAGCGCGGTTAACGATTATCGATGTGGCTCTGCGGAGAGGCGTCCGATTCACTGATGACCCATCTCAATCCTTAAGGTCGAAATTGAAGGCATTCGGCTCGCCCTTCACGACGGTTCGCTTCAAGCCCGATTTCTTGGGATCAGCGTACTTTTCCGGCAACTGGTCTTTCATCAACTTACCATAGTCCACTGTGGGGTTGGTCATCTTGGCGAGATCGTCTTTGTTCATTTCCTTGGTCGACTTGCCTTCGATCGCCACAACTTTGCTGATGGTCACTACATGGTCGCCTAAGACAGCTCCATCATCTGTATCAAAGGTCGTTAGCTTGTATTCGCCCTGAGTGTTCGTTTGCCCGCTGGCCGACCGCGTTGAATCTGTGGAAGTGAACACAACCGCCGCATCGGCAATTGGCTGTCCGTTGTACTTAACCAAGCCCGCGACTGGCGACAGCGAGGGGCGTGACGAATCGCCCGAACAGCCGAGAAAGCCGCCTGCCAGCACCATGACACAAACTGCGGAAGCAGCACGCATCTCAACGATCTCCTGAAACTGATTTTGAAAGTCGCCCTAAACCTACAGCGCTAGACCGCCCAAATGCCGTAGTTGAATTCGCCAGAATTCAAATTATTTTTTGACGTTCGACGATCTGAACTCTGGCGAGTTCAGCTACGGCCTAGCGCTATAGGTCTAACGGAAGATAGCCGCAATCTTTTCCAAATTGCGGCTACCTGTATTCCTGCCGATCAACGGAATTGGCAGAGGCACGATCCTTTAGTATTCACCGACAACGCCACCATCCCTACGGCCCCCTAAACGTCGATATGTATTGATATCGATGTTTTGGTTAATGAATCGCACGGCACCATCACACATCACGAAATGCGCGCCACCTTTGTGGTTGGACTTAAAACCCATTGACGTGTTCCACTGGTTAAGCGCATTGCAATTCGTTCCCGTATAACCAGGAGTGTTCGGACAGGTATTGTAGTTGATCGGTGCATTCACCGTAATCCAGTCAAGATTTGTATTGGCCCATCCTCCTTGCAAATGGTCAGCGCATTCAGGACGCACCTCGCCCATCGCGAAAACTTGGGAGGTGCCATCAGTGATATCTCTGAGGCGTGCGGCCCAATAGCCATGACCAAAGACCCCCGTGTTTTCATTGGGGTCATGGCCTCCACGACCGCACCACGCACTTCCAGGCGTATATGGACTCGTGGCTGCAACAATATCGTATGCGGGACACCCGCCAGCATTGCCGCCATTGCAAATCTGAAAGCCGCAATTCCCGGCATAGTTGATATTCGCCCAGTTTTGCGACGTGGTACTACTTGGGCAGTTATACACGGCAATTTGGGGGCCTTGGGTATTAATTGACGCTGGAAGCGTCGGAGGCAAGGTGTTGTAGTTGATCTGCTTAAAAAGCGCATCCTGGTCAATATAGGGCAACAACCGGAGAAATTTGCTCTTGAGATCGGCGTTCCAGCCTCCGAATGGGTACATTTTGCTGGTCGCCTCATAGTTCGCCAAAGCCAACCCCAGTTGCTTCAGATTGTTTTTGCATTGCGAGCGTCGGGCCGCCTCGCGGGCTTGTTGCACAGCGGGCAGCAACAGAGCAATCAAGATGGCAATGATCGCAATGACAACTAGGAGCTCGATGAGAGTGAATCCAAGGGCAAAAGAACGCCGCAATGCCACTTTCTTCTTCATAATGAAGGTCTCCGTAAGAAAACTTGGTAAAAGATCAGCAAAATACGATCTTGCTGGCAAAAAATGCGAAAAATGTTGGACAAGACGAGCCTCTGTAACAGTCGTTGTGGAAAAAATCAATATCGAGCACAAAATTTAGAGGTGCGAGAGTCATTTTGTGCGTGAGGCGTGTGGAACGAAGAGAATATACGGCTCGGTCGAACTGACGCTCTGAAGCAAATACACTTTCGCTCCAATGAATGTTTTGACCTGCCAGCTTGAGTGAGCGAGGCATTTCTGTTGGGAGGGAATCACAATGCGGTGGCGTTGGTTTGGAATGTTCGTTGCGGCCGTGTTCTCGTTTGTGGCGAATCACGTATTTGCGGCGGAGGCATCGCGTCCCAACATCGTTTTCATTCTGGCTGATGATTTGGGCTATGGAGAGCTTGGTTGCTTCGGGCAGACGAAGATCAAGACGCCCAACCTCGACAAGCTGGCGGCCGAGGGGATGCGGTTGACTCAACATTACGCCGGGAACGCGGTCTGTGCTCCGTCACGGTGCGTGTTGATGACGGGTAAGCATCCCGGTCACGCCTTCATTCGCGACAACCGCGGCACGCCGCCGGAGGGACAGTATCCGATTCCGGCTAATTCGGTCACGTTTCCGAAGTTGCTCAACAAGCTGGGTTATGTTTGTGGTGGGTTTGGGAAGTGGGGACTCGGTGGACCAGGCTCAACCGGCGATCCGCTCAAGCAAGGATTGAATCGCTTCTTCGGATTCAATTGCCAGTCGGTGGCTCACAACCATTACCCGACGTTTTTGTGGGACGACGACAAGCGGCTACCGCTTAATAATCCAGACTTCGATGCGCATCAAAACAAGCTCGCGGCGGGAGCCGATCCGAATGATCCGGCGAGCTATGCGGGGTTCGCCGGTAAGGAGTTCGCTCAGGACACGATCATCGAGCAGGCGTTGAAGTTCGTCCGTAACAACAAGACTCGACCGTTCTTTCTGTACGTGCCGAGCACAATTCCGCACCTCGCCATTCAGGTGCCGGAAGACTCGCTCGCCGAGTATGCCGGCAAGTTCGACGATCCTCCCTATGTCGGCGGCAAAGGCTATTTGCCGCATCAAAAGCCGCGAGCCGCTTACGCTGCGATGATCTCGCGGCTGGATCGTGATGTGGGGCGCATCGTGTCGCTCGTGAAAGAACTGGGACTCGAAGAGAACACGCTATTCGTGTTTAGCTCCGATAATGGACCAGCCTACGACGGCATCGGCGGAACGGATGCGGATTTCTTCAACTCGGCCGGCCCGCTGCGCGGTAAGAAAGGCTCGCTGTATGAGGGAGGCTTTCGCGTGCCAACGATTGCTCGCTGGAAAGGGAAGATCGCCAGCAGCACGACGTCCGATCGAGTCAGCGGCTTTGAAGACTGGCTGCCGACACTGCTCGATGTGGCGGGCGGAAAACAATTGCTCCCGGCTGACGTTGACGGACTCAGCCTGACACCGACGCTGTTCGGCCAGTCGCAGCCCGAGCGGCCCTTCCTATATCGCGAGTTTCCGTCGTATGGCGGCCAGCAATGCGTGCGCATCGGCGACTGGAAGGGAGTGCGTCAAAACCTCCAGCCGAAGGGCAAGGCGAAAGGAATGCCGGTGGTCGTTAAGACCGAACTCTACAATCTCAAAGAGGACCTCGCCGAATCAAAGGATGTCGCCTCCGAGCATCCAGACACTGTCCTGAAGATCGAACAGATCATGCGCGAGCAGCACGTCCGATCCGCCGAATTCCCGTTGCCCGCGCTGGACCAGCAATAGCCGAGGCGGATAAAAGAGACTCGCGCAGCTTGGGGCGGGATTGATTCTGTTTTTTCGAGCAACTTTCTCACTTCTCAACCGAAACTTCAGTGGGATGTTTCCAATGCTCGCTGAAACTCTTTTTCGGAGTGGATTGTCATGGCGTCTGATTTCTATGCCACAGTCCCATTGAGCGTGAGAGCTGATTCGGAATCGGTAATCATTTTCCGGGGTGAAGTACCCACCAGTTCGATAACGTTAATCGTTTATCTTCATGGCATGGGCGTCCCGTCGATGCGCTGGTATTTGCAGCAGAAGGAATACGATCTGAAGAAGGTGGTGGACTCGGCGCAGGAAAGCATGGTCCTGGTCGCCCCGTCCCTGACAAGTGACTCGCAGGCCGGCGATGATTTCGGTCTCAAAACTTACCTGCCGAGTCTGGCTGCCGCCCTTCGCAAAGCGAATCCCGACGCCAAACTGCCCGATCTCTCGAACGCGGGCAATATCAAAAAGATCATTCTGGCGGCTCATTCCGGCGGGGGCAAAATCATGCTCGCCACCGCGCTCAAGAAAAACGATCAAGATCCGTTCACTCAACTCATCAGCGAATGTTGGGGCTTTGATTGTCTGTACGGGCCGAAGGAGCAGAACGCAGTCGCCGTCCCGGGCGGCAATGCCTCAGAGGCGGCATGGCAGCAGTGGCAAGTCAAACAACATCATCACCGTGAATTGCAGTGGGCCGGATGGCTGGAAGCCAATAGCAGTGTCAAGTTCTGGTTGTACTACACCTCTCAGGGAGGCACGGAAACTCGCTCCACCAATTTGAGTAAACTCAGCGACCGCAAAGGCCTGTCGACTGTCGTCGTGGAGTATTTGCCGGGAGTCACTCATCCCGCTGCGGTCCTGGCCGGTTTTGGCAAACGATTGCCGCCGAAGCCATAGGCCTGGCGACTTCCGTGCGGTGCATGATCGAAATCGTTCTACAGCCGGTCGTTCTGGTCGCGTTGGATGAATCCGCCCATCATCGGAATCGCGAAGCAATACCGGCCATGCCGATTTTTGTAGACCACACCCGCGTCAGCCAGTTTGTTCATAAGCTGGCTCACATGACTGGCGCTGAAGCCCTTTTTCAATGTTTTTTGAGATTGAGCGACGATCTCTTGCACGGTGAATTCATCATTGGTGTTGGGAAGTTGAGAGATCACTTTCAACAGGTCTCGCTGGCGATCGGTCACGCGATGCCAACGGCCGGCGAAGAAATCGTTATCGAGCTTTCGCACCGCCTGCACCACGGTCACCGCCGGATTCGTGCGTGCCGCCTTTTGCTGCAAGAACGCATCGAACACTTCATGGCAAAGAAACTGCACGAAATACGGATAGCCGCCCGATTGTCGAATGATCTCCTTCACGGCAGTCAGCGTGAACTTGACCGACGACGTTCCCAGTTCCAGCGGTTTGAGAATCGCATCACGGCATTCCTTGTCATTCAGCCGCCCCAACGTGATGACTCGAAACATGCGTTCGGAGAACGTCCGCGCGTTGACCAACTTCGAATACAGCGTCGGTAGCCCGGTCAGCACGAGCAGGATCGGAATCCCTTTCTTTTGGATTGACTGAAACACGTCCAGCAACAGCGACAACGGATATTCATGTTCCGTCGCTTGATTACTGAGATTCTGCGCTTCGTCATAAGCCAACACGATCCCCTGGCACTTCACTGCGGCGACCGATGCCCATACGACTTCCATGACGTGCTTCAGTTTGTCCGAGGCGAGTCCTGGCGTCCGTTCGTAAATGTGCCGCAACAGCGCAAAGTCGAGTCGCGTCTTGGTGCGTTGCACATTCGGCTTGAAGCCCATGCCGCGGAATTCTTCCTCGGCGACGACCACGTTCGCAACCAACGGAGCCAGATCCGCCAACAACCGAGTCGCCAAGCCCTCTTCGCTGACGGTTGCCGATTCGGAGACTTCCGTCGCCGCCCACAACCAACCGCGATCCAGTGCCAGCGGCTTGAAGCGTTCCAGCAGCACTGTCTTCCCCACACCGCGCAGACCAGTGAGCACAAGATTCTCCAAGATCGGACGCTGCGTCAGCAGTCGATCAAACGCCTCATGTTCGTCCTCTCTTCCCGCCAAGAACGGCGGAAAATGCCCGGCCCCCGGCCGAAACGGATTCGGCTCCTCAGTCTCATGAACTCCTCGCGCGATTTTCATAGCAGGTAAGCTAACTGACTAAATTTAGTCGGTCAACTAAAATTAGCCAAATCTCTGTTTGCAGCTACAAATGCCAGAGAAGAAATAGGGACAGGGAAATTCGCCGCCGAAAGCCCGATGGTTGCCGAGGTTCGCTTGGCCAGAAAACGTCACTACGGTTTCGGCCCATCCGGCAAGTACAGCTCGTTGAGCTTGGTCGCCGCGATATCGGGCGGCGTTCCGGAGTCCCACGGTTTTGGTGCGATCTTCTCGGCCGAGTACAGCGACTCCATCGGCTCCCACACCACGTCGACCTTGTCCGTGAACAGATCGCCGATCAGCAGGTCGGTCACTTTGCCTTTCAAGTGCGGGTACTTCTTCACGAAGTTGCCGAAGCTGAAGCCGTCGTAGTATTCACACACGAGCCGCCGCATGCGGTCAATGCCCTGATTCAGCAGCGACCCCCACTTGCCGAGTTGCACTCCCGATAAGTCACCCGATTGCAGTCCTTCGACAATGGCGTCCGCTGCCATCTCGCCCGATTTCATCGCGAGCAACACACCGGACGAATACAGCGGGTCGAGGAATCCGAACGCATCGCCGATCGTCACCCAGCCGTCTCCGGCCCATTTCGTCGTGCGATACGAGTAATCTTTGGTTGCAAAATAGCCGGTCACACGCTGCGCGTTGGCGATGCGTTCTTTCACGGCCGGGCATTTTTCGACTTCTTCGTGGTACGTCTGCTCGTGGCTGCCGCGTCCTTTGAAGAGGTAATCGAACGGACCGACGACACCCAAGCTCAGCCGGTTGTTGTGCAGCGGGATATTCCAGAACCAGCCTTGCTTGTTCGGCGTTTGAATGACAACGGTGGCTCCTTCGTCCCGTCCGGTGTCACGATAGGCACCTTCCCAGTAGGTCCAGATGGCCCCCTTGTTGAGCACCGGATCCCAGACTCGCAGCTTGAACTTGTTCTGTAACAGTCCGCTTTGGCCGCTGGCATCGACGACGACTTTCGCCCGCACTTCGCGCTGCGTACCGTCGGCCTCTTGAATCTTCACGCCGACGGCGCGATCTCCCTCGAACAAGACGTCGAGCACTCGCACACTTTCATGCGCTTCGACACCGTGCTCGCGCGCGTTGTTGAGCATCATCTGGTCGAACTCGCTGCGCACGACCTGCCACGTCTGCGAGCATTCGTGCGGCTTGTTGTCCCAGAAATAAAATGGAGCCGACAACTTGCCGCTCGCGTTGACGAACTGCACGCTGAACTTCTTGACGAACTGACTGGCCTTCATTTTCGGCAACATGTTGAGCCGTTCGAGCACCCAATAGGTCTCCGGGATCAACGACTCGCCGATGTGAAACCGCGGGAATTTCTCACGTTCAAACAGTTGGACGCGCGGCCCCTTCTGAGCGATCAACGTGGACACCGTCGAACCGGCAGGCCCGCCGCCAATCACGACCACATCGGTTTCGTGCGAGGCATTGGAAGCAGACACAACGAATTCTCCCTAATGATGCCGAATGAATCTCTGACTGATGAACTGAATGTGAAGAATTACTCGGCGTGTGAAGTCATCCGAGGCATCAAGTATGGCTTGTAAATCGTCACCATCATGTCGTCGGGAACAAATCGGAAGGAAACTGCCAGTAGCCACTCATCATTGACTGGCTCTGCATACACGCGTGCTTCTGGCTCGCCGGGAACATGAGATCCCACTTGATTCCCCGTGAACTTAAGCTGCCTCTCGATTTCGTTTGTGGCAGCCGATAAGGGAGCTTTCAACCTAGCGGGAGCGTTCAGGAACAATCGAGCGAGTTCGGCGTCCGCGTCCGATGTCCAAGTCAACGTGAAGGGCATCGATTACTCCATGTTCAGCTTACGCTTGACTTCCGCGAACGAGACCAGTGGCCCCGGATCACGCATCCGCCGCTGGAGTTCTTCCAGATCGGGAGCGATCAACTCCTCGATTTGCTGCTGAAATGCCTCATCCGTCTTTGTCCACAATCGCTCGATGCGAGCCACAAGTTCACCCTTCTCATTCAAAATATCGATCACTCCTGGCGTCAAACCCAAGACCGAGGAACCGAAGGGCAAGTCGCCGACAGAATTCGATCGGAGGAGTTGCAAGACTCGTCTTGGTTCCGCGGACGACGGCGGCAGTTTTGTCGGGGCTGCTTCGAGTGTTGCCATGTTAGTTCCATTCCGAATGAGTTTTCCACACGGTCAGTCGGCACTCAGTGCGACAAAAATCAGTTTAACGCGAATGACTCGACCGAGTCAGATGGAGATTAGAGCCGATCCAGCGAATCGACCCAGCGGATCATCGCGTCGACTCCGTCGGCATTTGGATAACGATGTTCCAGTTCGGGCAGACTGGTCAAGCACGCCGGGTACTTGAGCGTCCGCAACGCGCTCGCGTTCTTCTCCACGAGCGGATGCAGTCGGTCTTTCGTTCCGCAGATCAAATGGAATTGCAGCCGATATTCCGGCAAGTTTTCGGGTGGACGTTCCAAAATCGGCGCGGCGGCCAAGGCCAGTCCGCGGAACAGATCACGATGCTTGAAGGCCAGATGCGTTGCGAACGGTCCACTGTTCGCGAAGCCGTGCAGCACGATTCTGGCAGCGTCGATCGTGTATTTCTTTTGGAAGGCAACGACGGTGTCATACACGAACTCGGCTTCATTCGCCTGCCAACCAGCACCGAGGTCCGCTGCCTTCGGTCCTAGAAGGATGATGCCGCGTTGCTCACACGATTTTTTCCACAGGTCATAGATAGTCGCTTCCAGCGTGTCGCCCGGAGGGTGCAGCCACACCACCAACGAATAGCCATAGGCTGGGTTGTAGTCTTCGGGCGCGAATGCCCAATACGAGTTCTTGCTCTCTTCGATCTGCTCGGTAAATCGGCCAGTACGAGGGCGATCTTTCTCGTCCGCCGGCTTCGCAGCTCCCTTTGGTTCAGCCGCTTTGCCGTCAGCATCATTTGCAGGAGCGGCTTCCATGGCCGCGCTCGGCAGATCCTTCGGAACCTGGTCGATGAATGGACCGAGCGTTGCTTCGATTGAGTGTTCTTTTCCCTCGCGACGCACCACGAGCGTGGCCTTCTCCGTCGGCCGAACTCGGCTGACCAGGTCGGTCAATTGCGCGATCGAGGTGACCACCTGATCGCGGAATTTGACAATGCGGTCGCGCGGCTTGAGTTCAATCTTTGCCGCCGGGCTCTCCGGATAGATCCAGCGAATCCCGACTCCTTCGCCCACCGGCTGCCCGATCTTCTCTCGAGCCGGCAAGATGCCGAGGAACCCCGCCTCGAACGGCGTCAATTCGCCAACGAGCGTCACGTCAGCCTTCAGCATTTCGTTGCCATGTTGGACGGCGATTGACAGCTTGTCTCCTTCAATCTTGCTGCCGAGCACTTGCCGCACTTGCGCCGGTCGCGAAACTTTATGTCCGTCCAGTTCCACGATCACGTCGCCGTCTTTGATTCCCGCGCGATACACCGGCGAGTCGTAACGGACTCGGTCGATCTTCGTCTCGCCACCGTACAAGTCGGTCGACGCGAAGCTGAATCCCGCCAAACCCGGCCGGATGTCTTTGCCTTCTTTCAATCGGTCCAACGTCGCAAGCACGTCCTCCAACGGGATCGCGAAGCCGATCCCCGAGTCGTACCACTCGACTCCCGCGACCGGCGAATTGTCCATCGGCGACAGCGGCACCAGCACGCCGAGCACTCGGCCGTCAACATCCGCGAGAGCGCCGCCGTAATTGACCGGCGAAATCTTCGCATCCGTCTGAATGGCTTTGCCCCAGACGCGATTCACCGCGCTGACGATGCCGACTGACAGGTTCGGCGCATTCGCATCCAATGCCCGCCCAACCGCGATCGCCCATTGCCCCACTTTGATCGTCGCTTTTGGAGCCACTTGAGCCGGTACAAGTCCGCTCGCCTCAATCTTCAGCAGCGTCAGCATGCGTGACGTGTCGTTCGCCACGACCTTCGCGGGCAATCGACGTCCGTCCGTCAACGATACGATGATCGACGTCGGCTTAGAGATGAAGTTGAAGGAACTCGAAATGACGTACCCATCTGCCGACAACACCAATCCCGACGTCGGTCCGTTTCCCAACAGAAAATTCTGGACCTGGTCCAACCCTCCGACAGTCTCAATCCGCACCAGCGACGCCGCGACCTGCGTGCCCGCCTGCTTGAACGATTTCTCTTCCGCCTCCTCCAATTCGCGAGGAGGAGATTGAGCCGCAAACACCGTTGGGCTTGAGATAACAGCCCACAACAGCAACAGGAATCGGACCCGCATGACCGCAACTTTCTCGACAAAGAACGTCATGGCACATCTCCATTCTCAATCGGTCCGTTTAGGCGCGACGATACAGATGTTACTCTTTCTTTCGCGGCACCGGCAATTCGACGGTGACCAGTTCATTGCCGCGGCGTACCACCAGCCGCAATCGGTCGCCGGATTCCAGCCGTCCGATCGCGTCCTGCAATGCTCGGCACGATTGAATGAGTTCATCATTGATGAATAACACGAGGTCGTCAGATTTCAAGCCGACTTTGGCGGCAGCGGTCTCGGGTTGCACGGAGTCGATAAATGCCGGAGTGCGTTCGACGACGTCTGGCACCAACAGAAAACCGAAATCGAGCGGCTTGTAACGACGCGGCTTTGTCGTCGGCTCGTCCTGATGCGGATCACGTTTCGGAGTGAACTGGCCACTGATGATTTGTTGAATCGACTCGCGCAATTCGGTCACTGGGATCGCGTGATTGACCCAGGTGTTCGACTTCGCATTGCGAAGTTCCTGGCCGATCATGCCGAGCAGTCGACCGTCGCGAGTTGTCAGCACGCCACCAGCCGCTCCGGAGTTGTTCGTCACCGCATCGACGACGTAGACCGGCCCCGAATACGGACTATCAAACGCGCCGCGCCGCGCTTCGAGCGTCGTGCGCGCGGCGATGACCCCGTGAATGACCGAAACCGGCTCGTTGCCAGCCGCCACATTGAACATGTTGCTGAAGCCAAGCACACGCGTCCCCGAACCGACCGAAATGGCTTCGCCGACATCAAAGTACGGGAATTCAATCCCCTCGGCATTGTTGAGCTTCAAGACCGCCAGAGCCAATTGCGGCTCGGCCCCCAGCACCTTGGCCGTGAATCGTCGCCCATCGGACAGCACGACGCCGACCAAATCCGCGTCAAGCACATGGCTCCACACAGTCGCAATGTGCCCCTGTGGCGACACGAAGAACCCCGTCCCATACGCCGCAAGATTCTTCAGCCCACCCGCTCCGAAGATTTTCACGATCTTCGGCTGAGTGGCTTCAATCGTTTCTCGCATGAATTGCGCGCGAGCCGACTGTGAGAGAAGGCACTGCGAGAGAAGACAGATTGAGATGCAGAGAAGAAATCTAAAACCTGAAATCTGAGTTCTGCAATTTGAAATCTGAAATCTGAAATTTGAAATCACAGCAATCGCCTTCGGTCTCATCCCAGCAGCCCTCGCGGTAGCCGTCCATTGTAGCGACGAGGATTTCGGAGTGCGCAGCATGAAGCGTGCTGCGAGTTGGCAGTTGTCGAGAGGTGGAACGGGGGCGACTGGA
>JAYVSP010000119.1:0-25052 GCA_043775215.1 Planctomyces sp.
CGAGACGATCTTTGCCACGGATCGACGATTCCGTCGGAAAGGGATGTTGGAGGTGATTCCATGGAACTGAAAGACGAATACGAAGTCGAAGTCACCCGCTCGAAGTTGCAGGTGCTTGAGGCGCGGTTTGAAGCCTCACGCCGTGAACCGGCCGAGAACGCACATGTGCAGGAACTTTCGCTGCGGTCCCTCAAGCGAATGATCAACCAACTCAAAGAGGAAATCGCGCGGTTTGAGTCTCACGCGATGCACGGCTCAGCAAGTTGAGTGGTCAGCGGCAGCGAACAGAGCGTGAGGCGCTGAGTCTGATTCACTTCCTGCGAGACCAGGACCAACCGCAGTTCCGCCACGGCGGACTCAACGCCATCTCCTCCGACCAAACCCTCAGTCCGCCGCGGCGGATCCGTCAACGCGCCACGCAATTCGCCCGCGAATGGAAGTAGCCCTGTCGCTCCGCGACAGGACAGCCGAGCGCGCGAATGACGTGAACTGGTGCGTGCGGGTTGATCGCGCAAACGACGTCGTTGGAGCGCTCGGCTTTCCTGTCGCGGAGCGACAGGGCTACTTTGCGAGACCAGGTCCAACCGCAGTCCGAATGGCTCAACGCCATCTCCTCCGACCAAACCCTCAGCGAACCCGTCCGCCAACGCGCCCTGCAATTCGCCCGCGAATGGAAATGAATTTGGAGAGCTGTGTGTCAGCACAGCTTTGGATTCCTTGGCGCAGCCTTTGGATTTCTGCTTTGTTCCGGGCATGTCATCCAAAGAAAGTCGCTCCGCGAGAAATCCAAAGCTCCGCTGACACGGAGCACTCCAAAGGCCGAGTTGCGAGCGGAGCGTGAGGCTCTGAATCTGATTCACTTCCTGCGAGACCAGGACCAACCGCAGTCCGATTGGCTCAACGCCGTCTCCTCGGACCAAACCCTCAGCGAACCCGTCCGCCAACGCGCCCTGCAATTCGCCCACGAGTGGAAATGAAAGGCAGTCCTCACGCAGAGGCGCGGAGTTCGCAGAGGAAGTTTGATAAATGCCTGATGAAACACTCTGCGGGCATTTCGCCTCTGCGTGAAACGTGTCTTCGTTCGTTTCCTTGATCCGATGCAAAGCCGACACCCCGATGAGGCCGCAATTCAAATCGCTCCAATCAGCCGAAGTGCGGCCATTGCGGAGAAGGCCAGCACAAGGCTATCGAACAGCCGTTGCGGGATGCGGTGGATCAGCCAGCGGCCGGAGAAGAGGCCGAGGACGATCATTGGGGTCAGGACGGCGT
This sequence comes from Planctomyces sp., assembly GCA_043775215.1. Lineage (GTDB taxonomy): Bacteria > Planctomycetota > Planctomycetia > Planctomycetales > Planctomycetaceae > SXKJ01. Next base: position 1,270 of record JAYVSP010000119.1, read on the forward strand.
TGAGCGTCAGCGTGTCGAGGTGGATTAGGCCCAGGCCGAAGCTGAACGGAATTTTGAAGACGTTGAGCAGCAAGAAAAACCAGGCGGTGGTGCCGACCAGTTCCATCTTCGGCAGCGAGACGGCGACCAAATACAGCGCGATGATCGGGCCGGCGGCGTTCGCAATCATCGTGCTGAAGCCGGAGAGCAGTCCCAGACTCCAAACAAACCACGTCGCGTGCGGCACCTGTGAGAACCAATCTGGCCGAGTCATGCGAGCCGCCTGCATGGCCGCCAGCCCCAGGATGATGCTGCCGATCACCGGCTTGTACGCCAACTCGCTGATCGAGTTCATCAGCGCTCAGCCGTTGACCACGCCAATCGCCGTCGGCAATGACATGCTCTTGATGTAGTCCCACCGCGCGTGTTGCCGAAACGACGCCACCGCGCACAGGTCGCCAAAGATCAGCATCGGCAGCACGATCCCCGTCGAGGACTTCGCTCCAAATAGGAACGCGAACACGACGACGTGGAACAGCCCGACACCCGCAAACCCGCTCTTCGCCACGCCCAAACCAAACGAGGACAGTAATGCGAGCAACCATTGAGACGTTGTCAATTCGGGCATGTGCGAAATCGTGAGTCGAGATTCACCAAAGGACGTCCACACTCAACTTCGTATACGCCGGGTCCGGAGAAACGACCGTCAACGCATTGACCTCGGCTTGAGCCGCGATCAGTCGATCAAACGGATCGCGATGTGTGGGTGGTAATTCGCCCGAAACGAACAGTGCTTCCGATTGGATTGGCAGCGGATCGACTTGAAAGAACGGTGCATGTTCAGCCAGCCACTCTCGTGGCGGTGCGGAAAGTGGAAGTTTGCCCGATTGATATTTCAAAACGATTTCCCAAATGCTCACGTCACTCAAGTAGACCTCGTTCTCGTCGTCTCGAATCGCATCGCTGGCGCGCTGGCTCAAGCGAGTTGGTTCTGTGCATAACCAAAGAAAGGTGCATGTGTCTAAAAGCAGCCTCATAGCCCCCACTCCTTCAATTCCTCGTCAGTCAGCGGTGCGAATGCCTCGTCGGGAATATGGAATGGTGGATGTAATGTCTGTCCCACCGGTCGCGGCCCACGTCGCCGAGACTCCGGCAATTTGGTGAGCCGCGCCACCGGCTTGTCGCCGCGCGCGATGATGATCTCCGTGCCGGCTTCGACTTCGGCAAGCACTTTCGGAAGATTGGAACTGGCTTCGTCGATCGAGATTGTTCGCATCGGAAATCCTTTCGCGCAACAGTGGTTTTGGGTTTTGGATAACCACCAAGACAATCACAGTCTATTCCAAAGTTTCAGAATCGTAGAAGACCTGAATTGTCGAAAGGACTACGAATAGAAAAACACCTTCTCGGCCGTCTTGCGGAGCAGCCACTCGCGGTCCTCTTTGCTGACATCCAGGCGATCGCGGATCAGGCTGATCGACGCCTTGTAGGTGTTGACCCCTTGGATCTGATACGGCGAGTCGCTGGCCCACATCAGGCGTTGCGGGCCGAAGCAATCGACCAGCCGTTTGATCATCGGAATCAGTTCGTCGTGCGGCGGCTTCTTCTGACCGAGCGCGTAGTACGCAGAAATTTTGACGCTGGTGTGCTTGTGCCGAGCCAGCCGGCAAAGTGCCTTGATGTCGCCGTCTCGAAACTCGCCGTCCACACCGATGCGAGCGAAATGGTCGATCACAACCGGCGTGTCGGGATGCCGCTCGCACATCGCATCGGTCGCGGCCAGATCCGAGGCGTTAATCAACAGGCACATCGCCTGCCGAGTCTCCGCTCCGGTCTTCCACATCTCGATCATGCCGGGCGATTCGAGCCACTTGGCTTGGTCCTCGTTCTTGCGAACGAACGGAGTGATGCGGAAGCCAGTGACCCCTTGCGGCAGCAACTTCTTCATCGTATCACCCGCGTGCGGCTGGTGGTCATCGACCATGCCCTGCACTCGAAACAGCTTCGGATGCCGCCGCACCGCATCGATCAGATACGAATTGTCGAACAGGTGATAGACCGAGTGCTGAATCAGCACGACCCGGCCAACTCCTTCCGGCCGAGCAATCGCCATCAGTTCGTCGTCGGTGAAACTCGGCGGCTTGAGATCCGCTTTCGTCTGCCCCGGAGCCAACGGAAACTTGTCGACATCCGGCGGCCAAATGTGCGAATGCGCGTCGATCCAAGGCAGGTCTTTGTCAGCGGCGGGCAGCGGTTGAGACATGGCGGCTCCCACGATGGCGGCTCCCGTCGCGAGAGCTTCACGGCGATTCATTGACGGCATGGCAATCCTCATGAACGGGTTGTGGAACTCGGATCTTTTCAATTCCTGTTGGAATGTCGATGGCCGGAATCACTCCGTTGTCGGTGGCACTGACCCCGAATGATCCTCATGACTTTGACCCAAGTTGCGCTCACGCAAGTCGGCCCCGGTTGCGAACCGCAGCGTCCCGCGCAGGCCTTTGTAAATCGTCATGAAAAACCAGCAGCCGACGCCGAACACATACAGCACGGTCATCAAGCTGGTCAGTCCGCCCATGATGACGCCGAACTTCCAATTGGCGACGACGAACAGCTTCAGTTCCGTCGCCTGTGGGTCTTTCAGAAACGCTTCCGATCGCTCGATGACCGACTTGAGGTTGTACGGCGTGACGGAAACCTCGGCGACTTGGTTCTCGCCGTGAATGACCAGAAAGCCCTGGTCTTCGGACTTGGTGACCCGGTCGGAGCTTCCGGATCGCCGTTCGCGTGACTCTGTTCCGCCTTTGAATCGGTCGCTAATGCCTTCGACCGGATCGACGACGATCGTCTTGTACGGAATCACGAAGAACACGCAGACCTGTGCTCGCGCCGTCACGCGGTCGCCGCTCCGCTGAAACTTCACCCACGACACCGGAGCCACGGCAGTCACGCCTCCGGGAAACAGCACGCAGAAAACGAACGCAATGCTCTGCGCGCCGATCACGCCCAGCCAAGTCGTTTTCCGTCCGTCGGGTCCGTAACCCATGACACCTCTCTCATTCCAAAAACAAGTTCGATTCAACGATTCAACTCAAACAGCATATCGGTCGAGCCACCAAACTTCGCGGGGAGCGGGATGTTCGACCACGACGGGTCATCGCCGATGCGGAACTGCCAGCGGCCTTTCAGTTCGAACACGACCTTGTGGGACTCATCGACAAGAGCCGGGGCTTGTGTGATTCCGGTCTCGAATGGTCGGGTTCGATGTTTGATTCGTAACACGAGCAAGTTGTAGTCGTCCGGAATGACTGACCCGCGAGGAAGGTCGAATGGCAGTTCGACGGCTTGACCGTTCAACCACAGAGCCTGTTCTTCACACTCCTGGAGCGACAGACGCAATACCCCGCGATCAACAACGCTCTTCGGGATTCGAACTACGCAGCGATACCAAGCGACTCCGCGATATTCAGTGAGTCCGACAGATGTACGCGACCAGGGACTCGGAATCGAAATTGGCGACCATTCCTCTTGTGGCTTTCGAATGTCCGTCACAGATTGTGGTTTGTCCCTCGTGTCGTACTTCGACCGAAACGGCTCGCCGCCGAGAAGCTGATCGCTGGTGATCGTCGGGCAGACGAACCGTTCGACGTGCGCGACCACGAAGTCGTTGCCCGTGAAGTGATCGACCTGCGGCCAACGTTTCGGGTTGTACATGCAATCGGTCATGTCGCGCATCAGGGCAACGTTCTTGCCGTTGCGAACCATCTGCCGCAGTCCGAACGGCCGTCCGAGCACGCACATGTTGAGATGGACTCCGACCAGAATCACGTTCTTGATGCCTCGTGATTCGAGCACGTTCCAGACTTCGTCGCCTCGGTCGGAGATGAAGTCGCGTTCGGCGTCGATCTCGATCAGCTTCGACTGCGTCTTCCACGGCATCCCCGGATTGCGACCCATCGCCTTGAGCTTCGCGGCCCACTCGGCGTGCTCGGCCGGATCGTCGTCCTCGCCGCCGTCGGATTGGTCGATCGGATACACCGCCTTCTCTTCGCTCGGAATCCGCGAGCACCAATGCTCCACATCCTTCGGCTTCGACTTCGCTGCCGGAACAGACACCGCTCGCTTCCGAGCCGCATGATCTTCGTAAGCCGCCATGCAATCGCTTGGCGAATGAATGATCGTCGCCCCGTGTTTGCGTGCTTCTCTCAAAATCTCGTTCATCCGCGGAGCAAACTCTTCCAACCGCCGCACGGCGTTGAGACAGTGATGCGCGTCCCACACGTCGCAAACGATGACCGCGGTCTGCTCGCCATCCCACGTCCGCTCGATGACCTCGGGAAGACTGCGTGTACTGTTTGTCGCCGCGTCCCGCACGGGGCTTCGCAACTGTAACTTCAACGAGATCGGGGCCGCACCAGCGACGTTTGACATCATCCAAATTCCCCAAACGGCCACCATAAAACGGAATCGTCTCATCACAGCCCTCACGATATGACAAAGCTTCGCCAGCGAGATAACCTGCCACGCGAATCGACGTTACTTTTGGAGAAATCTCGTGCTAACGCAACTCTCAATCACCGGCTTTCGCTGCTTCCGCCAATTGGATGTCGATCTCAAGCCGCTCACGGTGCTGATCGGGCCGAATGACACGGGGAAGTCGGCGTTTCTCGATGCGATTGAATTCCTCGGATCAGGCACCCCGGAGCAATTGTCTGAATTGGACTACTTTCGTGGCATTGCAACGAAGTCGTTTACGATCAGCAGTACCAAGGAACGCGTCGAGTCAAATCGGACCGATCGCAGCTTTGCTCGCTCGACAAGCTACGATGCACGCTCGATTCAACGATTTCAGTTCCCGGCAAACGGAATCGTGACCGAGTGTCAGGGATTCGATGCGAGCGACGCCGACAGCCTCATGCTGACGAGAGACGGCAGCCGAGTCGGCGCGCTGTTGGACCATCTGCTACGAACTGACTTGAAGCGATTTGTCACAATTCGTGACCATTTACAGTCCCTTGTTCCCGGCTTCGAAGAGCTCACGATAAGCACTCCGGCGAAGGAATTGCGTCGTGTCGATTTTGTGGTTGATGGTGGCCTTCCCCTGCCGGCGAAAAATGCGTCAGCCGGAGTTCGACTTCTGCTGGCATTTCTGTCGCTGGTTCATCACCCCGCACGACCGCGAATTATCTTGCTCGAAGAGCCAGAAACAGGAATTCATCCAAAGCGACTCCGCGACGTAATGAACCTTCTCAGAGGAATCTCAAAAGGACAATTCGGCAACGTCCCAGCGCAGGTCATCTTGACGACGCATTCGCCGTATTTGTTGGACTACGTCGAGCCAGAAGAAGACCATGTGTTGGTGTTTCAGCGAACGGATGATGGCAGCCGCACGGCAAGGCCAGTGGATTGGGGCCGGCTCAAAGAATTCTTTGATGGTTTCCTGCCTGGCGAAATTTTGTTCAACGAAGAAGACGCTGGATTCGCGCGGGAGGCATCATGAAGGTGCTGATCGTGGCGGACGGACCACGCGATGCGTCCTCGTTGCCGCCGCTCCTAAATGTCATCCTCGGGCGAGCAGTCGATTGCCAGTTTGATTCATGGGTTCACATTCACCGCGAACGGAGTGGGCGCGGTTACAGCAAGAAACTGAGTTTTGCGGTCGGCCAAGCTCGAAGTCGCGGATTGGAGGGGCTCGTGGCCGTCGTCGATCGCGACAAAGATCGAGCGGGACATCGCTCCAAGGAATTGCGTACGACGCGTGAATTGGATCGTCAGAACGGAATGATTTTCCCGACGGCACTGGGCGTTGCCGATCCGCATGTCGATGTTTGGTTGTTGGACGATCCTGTTGCCGTCCGCGAAGGACTTGGGCTCGATCCGAAGTCCGAAGTGATCAACGTTCGCAAAGCGAAGGAACCGAAAGCCGAACTGGACCGGTTGATCAACGAGTCGCAACTCAAACTGCTCGAAGCGCTCAGTGCGATCGCCGCCAAACTGCAACCGAGCCGCTGTGTTCACGCGAAGGAAACGGGATTCGATTCATTCGCCGCCGACTGCCGCTCCGAATTCGCCAATGTCCCAGCGTGAGCGAATCATTTCGGGGAATGATTCGCGGCCACCACCAGCCGGTCCATCCAGCGTTGTACCTGCAAGGCGTCAAAGTACGTCGCCCCGACTGGCACGGATTGTACACCACGAACGACTCGGCAGAAGCAGCGCAGCTCTTCGGCCATCATGCCGCTGGGGCCGGTCAGGTCCGCTCGAATTTCGAGCGGCATCGGCCAAGATGCTTTGTCGTCCCAGACTTCAATCGGTCGCGGGTTCGGCAGGATGCGGGCTCCCCAGCCGTTGCCGAAGACCTCCATCCGATCGAAGCCGCGCGGGGCCATGCCCGTTGGCGTAATGTAGCCCGCGGCAAATGATGCCAACGTGCCGTCGCTCCACTGCAACTGTGCCAACGCGAGATCCACCGCACCGCTGGCCACGCGATGAAACTGAGCGCTGAAGTGCGATGGGTCGACGCGATTCGTCAGTGCCTGCACCGCGTACAAGTCATGGACCATCGTGGCGATGAGCGGATTCTCGCCGGGAAAGTCGTGAACGATCGCCGCCGGTCGATGTCGCACGCAGTCGATGAAGGACACGCCGCCCCGTTTCGCGACTTCTTCGCGAAGCTGTTTGAACTCGCTGTTGAACAGCACGATGTGGCCGAGCATCAGATTCGACGAGTCAGCGTTGACCAGTGGCGCGAGACTTTCGGCTGCGGACAGCGTGTCTCCAATCGGCTTTTCGAGCAACACGCGCTTGCCAGCTTGCAGCAGCTTCGTCGCAACACGCACATGTTCGGAGGTCGAACAAGCCACGACCCAAGCTTCGGCACCCGACTCGTCGATCGCGCGATCGAGGTCGAGCCAACCGCGCACATTTGGCAATTCGGTCTGCAATTTGTCGAGACTCGTCTGCCGTCGAGCAACGACTCCGACGAGTTCTGCCTCAGACAGTCCAGACAAAGTCAGGGAATGCAGACGACCAAATCGGCCGAGTCCGATGACTCCTACTTGTACGCGTGAGTGATCGGGCGATGCCAACATGACTAACTCCTGGAAGTGCGATTGATCGCACGTTCGTCGCTGAAGTCGCCAGACTTCAGGCGGCAGATCCTCGAAACCACTGAAGTCTGGCGACTTCAGCTACGCTCATTCTCAATAGAGTTTTTCGCAATAGGCTTTCTCGATCATCGAATCCAATTCGGCAACCGGCGTCGCCAGGCCGATCTGATCGGCCAGAATCTTGCCGAGCGTCGGGAGTTGTTCGCGCGGGATGCGATACTCGTCGGACCACAGTTGCGAGCGAATCAGGGCTTTCGCGCAATGCAGAAACGTTTCTCGCACCTCAATCAACAGGCCGGTCCGGGGAACCTTGCCATTGACCGCGCAGGCGTCGAGCAGCTCCGAACGCAGCACGATGCGCGCGACACCGTTGACTCGCAGAGTTTCGCCGACACCGGGGATCAGAAAGATCAGTCCGACATGTGGGTTTTGAAGCAGATTCCTCAGGCCGTCGATGCGGTTGTTTCCCAATCGGTCGGGAATGAACAGCGTCCGATCGTCGAGCACCCGCACGAACCCCGGAGCATCCCCACGCGGCGAAATGTTGGCGGCCCCGTCCACGGCCGCCGTCGAGAGACACAAGAACGGCGACCGCTCGATGAACTCCCGGCAATGCGCATCAAGCCGCGTCAGACTCTTGCGCACCGCAAGCTCCGAAGGTGGACCGTACAGTTCCCGTAGTTCCTCTTCACTCTCGGCGAATACCAGTTCCCCACCGTCTGCAGTTTCCAACGTCATCCTGTCGCCTTTCATTCGATGAAGTCGGCGAACTCATCGAAGACAATTCCGGCTCATCCTTCGCCGCCCAAAAGCCGCAGACTTTCTGAAAACAATTCGTACACGAGTTCGCGACGTTCCGCGAAAACGCAACGTGCAACTCGTTGAGATTCTTTGATCTCGTACCGAAAGATGACTCGGTAGCTTTTGACTCGCAATCGGCACCAGCCGGCCAATTCTCCTTCGAGTTGCTTGATGTCGCCCAACTCATTCTGCAAATCGCGCAATCCTTGTCGGAGAGATCGGCGCGGTTCGGGTGCGAGCGATCGCACGAAAGTCAGCACTTGGTCGGAGATTTCAACCCTCGTCTTCATCCAACACGCTCACAGGATGAAAGGTGACTTTTCCCGATTCGTGCTGGCGAATCGCTTGCATGGCGGCGGGATTGCTCAAGACTTCCAGTGTCTCGACCAGCACCTCCAGCCGCTCGCGTGGGATTAAAAAGGCGACGGTCTCGTCCCGTTTGGAAATGGCAATCGTGTCGCCCGCCTCAACCTGGCGCAGGAGACGCGAGAAGTGGCTCTTGGCTTCAGAGGCAGTCACGGTGGTTTTCATGACGTCACGGTTTCGACAAAAAGCGACGGTTTGCCAATGACAGAAAAGATGCTATCGCCAAGATCAATTGCCGCCAACAGCGAATCTTTATACTCAGAGACCAGACTGTCGCGGCAGACTTCGATCACCTCTCCCACTGCACATCGTCGAGATAAAACGTAATTGGCTCACCGGCGCTGGCCAGGTTCCAAACGAAACCGGTCTTGATGCGCGTCAGGTCTTGGTTGCTCAGCGGGATTTCGTATTGCTTCCAATCGCGAGTGAGCGTGACTTTTTCGAGGCTTCCCGTGCCAGTGTCGAAAAAGCGTTTGTCGCGGGCGAGGATTCCGAACTTGAAGCCGATGACCTCGCCTCCTTTTTCGCCGCGTGCCCAAAACGTGAGTCGCTTGGCTCCGGTCAGATCGAAGCCGCCCGCGCGGTCGCCCCAGTCTTGTGCGGGACTCTGCCAGACGACTCCACCCCAGCCTTTGTCCGCCGTGAAATCGCAACGCAAGCACGTCTTGCCCGAGTGAGGTTGCTCAGAACACATCGGATCGAGCTTGATCGCCTTCGTGTCTCCCATCCAACCGGCCGGAATGTAATTCTGCGGCGAATCCGCTTCGGCATAGACGATCAAAGGAAACTCGGCCTTGCGCGCGGTCAACGCTTTCAATGGAGCATCGACTCGGATCGGCACATTCGCCACGGCTGCACCGCCGTGCTGATCCTTCACGACGACGAACACTCGATACAGTCCACCGTCGGTCGGGAGTTTGATCTCCGCAAAGTTGTCGCCCGATCGAACGACCGCCGATTTGACGGCCGGTGATTCCGACTCCGCATCCCCGCCGGAGCCATATTCTTCTGGATCAAATCGCAACTGCCACGAGACCATGAGTTGATCTTTTTCTGGATCAGAGGTCATCAACTCGGCACGCACAACGTCGCCCGGCTTTCGCTTGCCGCTGCCATCGAACTTCAGCGACTCAATGTTTGGGCAGCGATTCGCGACCGGCTTACCGCTCCACAGTTCCGACAAAGCGTCTGCCGCGGCGACACGCGAACCATCGTGCAGCATCGAGAACCACGTTGCTGTGACTTCTTGCTTCTGGCCCCACAAGAACGCATACGAACCCAGACAAACTCCCGGCTGTCCGAGTACCGCGCTGCGATACGCCTTGCGATAGGCGTCGGCTTTTTCGGTGCTGGTCAGTTCGTGATACGCGCCGCTCTCGTCCTTCGGGATTTCCCAAATGCCGGGCGGGCCGAACTCGGTGAGCAAGTACGGCTTCGTGCCGCCGAGCTTTCGATAGCGTTCGCCAACTGACGTGGCTCCCGCATACGAATTGATGCCAACGATGTCGATGTCCGGACAGAGAGCGTGCAGATTCTTGACCTTGTCTCCGCCGATCTCCGCAATGACGGTCATCGTCGGATGCCGCGGATCAATCGACTTCACCAGCCGAGCGAGATTGTTGATCTCGGCCCACACCGCTCCGTTCTTGCCGGCGGGATCTTCCATCTCGTTACCGAGCGCCCACACCAGCAGAGCAGGGTGATCCTTGTGTCGTTCGACAACTTCTCGCACCTTCTGACGCTGCCGCACAAGGCTCGCGGCGTCCGACCAATCAAAGCCCTGCCGCACCTGACCCAGCCAAATCCCGGCCGTGACAGTCAGCCCGTGCTTGTGGGCCGCATCCAGCTTCGCCCCCAACCCATCCTCGCCCCAAGTCCTCACGGAATTTCCGCCGAGCTTCGACAACAATTCCAATGAACCGTCACCGCCAACGCCCTTCACGAAGTACACGTCGCCGTTGCGCTCCATCCGTACTTGGCCGGACTGATCGACGAGTCTCACAACGGGTTCGGCCGCATTGACTACCAACGCCGATTGCCATAGCACGGCGAACATTGGCGCAAGCCGCCATACGTCAAAGAGAATTGTCTGAATTGTAAATTTCGACATCGCAGTTCAAATCATCTCCTTGCCGTTCGTGGAAAAATGCCGAGAGACCGTGTGAGCGCGTGATCAATTTCCTCCAGACGGATGGGCGTCAACTGGCCGATGCACTGAGTCAATCGCTCCTTGTCCACTGTATAAACATGGCCGCAGTGCGCAACGCAATCGCGTGTCAGGCCTCCTTCGCCTGCTTGCAGCGAGACACCGATCGGCAACGCAGCCACGCGCAAGTTGCTAGTGATCGCGACGACGATCGTCAGCTCGCTGTGCTGATTTCCGACATCGTTTTGAACGATCACACAAGGATGAGGTCCGGTCATCTCTTGACCTGTGGCTGGAGCGAAGTCGAGCCAGTAAACATCGCCTCGCCGCAGCACGGGAACGGACGGATTGCTCACGGCTGCCCCTCGGATTCGGGCCAAGTTTCGCAAACGGTCGAGAACATTGCGGCGGACAACCGCTTCTCGGAATCATCAATTTCGCGGTAGATTTCCGCGACATTCTCTGGCCAGATCTCGTTCGATTCTGGAATCTGAATCAAGAGGGTGACTCTCTGACGCGGCGTTAGGGGCAGCAATTGGTCGGGGCGAAGCACGCCGTCCTCAAACGTTGCTGTCACAGTCAGGGCACTGGATGACATGTCATTCTCCGTGAGTTCTCGCTTCGCAGGATCATACCATTCCTCGTCTTCGTCCGTCTCAGCCGCAGCCTCTGCCAGTTCGCTCGGCTTGATCAGGAATATGTACGGAAACAAAGTAATTCCGTGTTGAAGGAGACTGTCGTGAATCGCTCGCTTCAAATCGCAGATCGGCTCGATGTGATCGGCATCAATGACAGTGTCCTCATCTAGCACTACTTGAATCCGCAGCGCCGGATCTCCCGTCATCTCCCGTCCAATCCGTGTAGTCATCGACTTCTAAATCCAAGACATGCAGACTTGGCGGGATCGGAAGTTTGGCTAAGTCCAGCGCCTGTAATGTTTGTTTGTCGGTCGTCATGGTTTGACTTTCTTTCCGCCAGCGTGTCCCCACAGAGGTCGTGGGGAAAATCACGAATATCAACGTACGTTCAAAGTGCCGGTCGAGCAAGATGTCTCAGTGCGAGCACCCCGGCCCGACATCGGCGAAGAAGTCGTGCCCTTTGTCATCGACCAGGATGAACGCGGGGAAATCTTCGACTTCGATTTTCCAGATCGCTTCCATGCCGAGCTCTTCAAACTCGACGACATCGACCTTGCGGATGTTTTCCTTGGCGAGAATCGCCGCCGGGCCGCCGATGCTGCCCAGATAAAAACCGCCATGCTTCTGACATGCAGCCGTGACCTGCGGGCCGCGGTTGCCTTTTGCGATCATCACCATGCTACCGCCGTGCGACTGAAATAGTTCAACGTACGAGTCCATGCGGCCGGCAGTCGTGGGGCCGAATGAGCCGCTCGGCAGACCTTCTGGTTTCTTCGCCGGGCCGGCGTAATAAACGGGGTGAGCCTTGAAATAATCCGGCAGCGGCTGACCGGCATCGACTCGCTCTTTCAGTTTCGCATGAGCGATGTCTCGCGCGACAACGATCGGGCCATTCAGCAGCAGCCGCGTCGTGACCGGATAACGCGACAGTTCGGCGAGGATGTCTTTCATCGGGCGATTGAGATCGACTCGAATCGCGCTCGTGTCCTTGCGATGCCGCAATTCTTCCGGGATGTACTTCAGTGGCTCAAACTCAAGCTGTTCGATGAACACGCCGTCCTTCGTAATCTTGCCTTTGGCCTGACGGTCCGCGCTGCACGAGACGCCCATGCCGATCGGCAAGGAGGCTCCGTGACGTGGCAGCCGGATGATGCGGACATCGACCGCGAAATACTTTCCGCCGAACTGCGCCCCGATGCCGCACTTCCGCGCGGCATCGAGCATTTGCGCTTCGAGTTCCACGTCGCGAAACGCTCGCCCGTGAGCGTTTCCGGTCGTCGGCAGGTTGTCGAGATACTTCGTCGAGGCGAGCTTGACCGTCTTCATCGTCGCCTCGACCGACGTGCCGCCGATGACGAACACGAGGTGATACGGCGGGCACGCGGCAGTGCCGAGCGTCACCATCTTGGCCGTCAGGTATTCGACCAGCGATTTCGGATTCAGCACCGCTCGCGTCTCTTGAAACAGATATGACTTGTTAGCCGAACCACCTCCCTTGGCGATGAACAGCAGCTTGTACTCGTCGCCGTCGCAAGCCGAGAGGTCGATCTGTGCCGGCAGATTCGTGTTCGTGTTCTTCTCGTCCCACATGTTGAGCGCGGCGTTCTGCGAGTACCGCAGATTGTTCTCGGTGTAAGCGTTGTAGACACCGCGGGCGAGCGCCGCTTCATCGCCGCTCGACCAGACCGCGTGCCCCTTCTTACCCATGACGATGGCCGTGCCGGTGTCCTGACAGAACGGTAGCACGCCAGCGCTACTGACATCAGCATTCTTGAGCATCGTCAGCGTGACCATGCGATCGTTGTCCGAAGCCTCTGGGTCATCAAGGATCGCCGCCACTTGCTTGAGATGCTTCGGTCGCAGAAAGAAATTGATATCGTGAAACGCCTGCGAGCAGAGCAGTGTGAGGGCCGCGGATTCGACGCACAGCATGTCGCGTCCCTCGAACGGCGACGAACGGACATGCTCGCGAGTCAGCAATCGATACTCGGTGTCGTCCGGTCCGAATTCAAAAAGTTCTTGAAAATGAAACGGGGCGGTCGGCATGAATATGATCCGGCAGTAAGATTGTCGAGAAACTGGGTCAATGGCGAGAAGATAGCAGACTTCCTGACGCGGGACATGCGTAGTAGGACGGCCTTCCCTGGCCGCCTGGTTTGTGCGGCCAGAAACGCGGTTCGCTCTGTTCCGTCCAGGAACGGATGGCTCTTGATCAGCGAGTGAAACAGCGCAGCCGCTTTTTCGAGGTCCGACGCATACAGCGGTTCTCCGCCGAATGTCGCAAAGGGACGCACGACAGCGGCGTGCAACATCGCTGCGTCGCGCAATCCGAGAGTGCCACCGGTCTGAGCCAGCACTGCTTCGTGAATCTGGTACACGCTCAACACCATGCCGACGCGCACTTCGAGGCAAATTCCCGGCCGAATCGTACGCATCACTGACAACCGCTCCATTCGCACGGGCTCAATTCATTCGTTTTTTCCGAATATTCGGGAAGAATTCACTGTACGGTCCGTTGCCCTGTTGAAAAACGTCAGAGGTCGAAAAACTTACGGGATCGCACGGTTGCCATAGCGGCGTGCGCGAATGGACAATCAGACCTCAACTACCCTACCCCGCGCACGCCGCTGGCGTAGCGGCTAAACAATGAGACCTGATCATGCTGCGAACACTGCTGTGTAGTCTGCTACTCCTGGCAGTGAGTTCGCTCGCCGCGCAAGAGACGGGCAAGAAGTACGCCTTGTTGATTGGCGTGGAGAAGTACGATCCGGCGGTGTTGCGGCCGTTGGAGTTTTCCGAGGCGGATGTTACCGCGGTGGGGCAGTCGTTGGAGCGGTTGGGGTTTGCTCCGATCGTGATGACTGCTCAGAACCCGATTCCCGCGCGGAAGCCGGCCACCGCCAAAAAGATCAACGATCAGCTCGATGGCCTTCTGAAGCTGATCAAGTCGGACAAGGACACGTTGATCGTGGTCCTGGCTGGGCATGGGTTGCAGTACAAGGACGATCCGGTCGATGCGGACGAGTCCAAGGAGACCTACTTCTGTCCGGAAGACGCCAATCCCAAGGATCGGGCGTCGCTGGTGCCGATCAGTGTGTTGTCGAAGAAGATCGCCAAGAGCGGGGCAGGGCGGAAGCTGTTGGTGATCGACGCCTGCCGCAACGAAGTCACCGCGAAAGGGAATCGAGCCTTGGAAGAGGAACTCGAAGCGGTCGGCCGCCGCGCCCGCACCGAGCAAGCCGGCATGTACACGCTCTTCAGTTGTGCTCCGAAAGAGAAAAGCTGGGAGCATCCCGATCTGAAGCACGGAGTTTTCATCGGCCACATGCTCAAGTACATGGACGGTCAGGCGGAGAAGTCGTTGTACCCCCGCGATCAAATCAGCATCACGCAGTTGGCCGCGTATGCCTCGCGAGAAACGACCGAGTTCGTCTACCGCCGGCTGAATCAGGAACAGACGCCGGAATTGCTCGGCAAGGGGACCGATTGGAGTCTCGGTCGGCTGGGTGCCGCGGCGAAAGAGTTGGTGAACTCGATCGGCATGAAACTGATGCTGATCCCGGCGGGGGAGTTCCTGATGGGTTCGACAGCGGCGGACGTGACTCGCTTGGAGCGGGACTTCTCGGACTTCAAGAAGGAATTCGCGGACGATGAGCAACCGCAGCATCGCGTGAAGATTTCTAATCCATTCTATTTGGGGAAGTTTGAAGTGACGCGCGGGCAGTTTGCGAAGTTCGTGTCCAATGACGGCTACAAGACGGACGCGGAGAAGGATGGCAAAGGTGGTTGGGGAATCTCGTCGGGGACGAACTTTGAACAGCTTCCGCGTTTTAACTGGCGCGATGCGGGGTGGTCGCCGTACAACGATGATCATCCGGTCGTGAATGTCAGTTGGAACGACGCGAAGGCGTTTTGTGCCTGGCTGAGCCGCAAGGACGGCAAGACCTACCGACTGCCGTCCGAGGCGGAATGGGAATACGCCTGCCGGGCCGGAACAACCACACGGCACCCAGCCGGAGATGACAAGAATTCGCTGGTGACGATCGGGAACGTCGCCGACCTCAGTTTCAAGGAAAAGTTCACCACGTTCACTTGGCCGTTGGATGTTCGCGACGGCTGGGTGTTCACGGCACCGGTCGGACGCTTCAAAGCCAACGCGTTCGGAGTGCATGACATGATTGGGAACGTGTGGGAATGGTGCGACGACTGGTATGACGAGAAGGCGTATTCGAAGCGGAGTGGGTTGACGACGGACCCGCTCGTGTCTTCCGGGGCCTCCAGCCGGGTGGACCGGGGCGGGAGCTGGCTCGGCAACCCGCGGGACGCGCGGGCGGCGCTCCGCAACGGGTACACACCGGACCTCCGGCTCCTCGACTTGGGCTTCCGCGTGCTCGCAGTTCAGTCCAGGTAAGGTAGCGGAGCCTGGAGCGCAGGCCCGCAGGCGGAGCGGAGCGGAGCCGTAGGTGCCGGAGCGGAAGGCGGCCCCATGTTTAACCGCAACGCCATCGGCGTGCGCGAGACAGAGACTGCGGCACGAGATTTCACTGCCGTTTGTGCGAGCTGGTGTCGATCGCCCACCCCGCGCACGCCGCTGGCGTTGCGGTTAAACTGGACAACTCTGCCACGAACAGTTCCAAGCGGTATGACATCGGAGAACCAGTGCGAGGAATTCCATCATGACTGTCGCCGAAGCTTCTGCCGCGATTCGGACTTGGACCACGGAAGAACGTCTCGAATTGCTCGATGAGCTGTGGATGAGTCTCGAACGTGACCACAGTGTGCCGCGTCTGACGCCTGAGATGCGGACTGTTTTGGATGAGCGGATTGCCCATGCGGATGCTCATCCCGATGACGTGATGACCTGGGACGAAATGAAGTTCGAACTACGTCACGAGAGGGGCCAACGATGAAGTGGCGGCTGGTGATCCAGCGAGTGGCGAAGCGAGACATTGCTGGCGCGATCCGTTGGTACGACCGCCAGCGTCCCGGGTTGGGTGACGAGTTTGAAGCCGACTTGGAAGCGTCGCTTCGACGGCTTCAAGAGAGTTCTGCATTCACCGCACCGATTTATCGGGACGTGAGGTTCGTGAAACTTTCGCGATTTCCCTACGTGGTCTATTTTCGGCGGCTTTCCGATCGTCTGGAAGTCTTGGCCGTGCTGCATGGCAAACGCAATCCACTCACGTGGCAGCGGCGAGCGGATACGGATTGAATCGCTCAGGGGCCGGGCCTGCGATTTTTCGAAGTCCGCGTCGCTCAGAAGCCGCGAGTCCCCGAACTCAGCGGCGGACGCTCGTTCGTGAAGATCAATCGGAGCGAGGAATACACGGTCGTGTTGCACAACCGCGCGCCGTTTGAAGCGGCTGTCGAACTCCGCATCGACGGCTTGAGCATGTTCGACTTCAGCACCGACGGCAGTTTTAACTCGAAGGTGTTGGTCGCGTCTGGCAAGACGGTCGAGATCCCCGGCTGGTATTTCACGGACAAAGAGACACACGCCTTCGTGATCACCAGTCTGCCCGACAGCGCCGCGGGTAAACGGGGCCTGACGGCGGCGATCGGCACGATCACCGCCAGTTTCTCGGCCGCGTGGGAACCGACCGCTCAACGCCCCGCCGATGAAGCCGGCTCACGCGACAGCGACCCCAACGCCACCGGCATCGGCCGAGCGATCGCCAAAAACTTCATCACCGTCCCCCGCGTCCTCGGCCGAACCCGCTCGATCGTCAGCGTCAGATACAACCGGTAGATTGTTTAACCGCAACGCCATCGGCGTGCGCGTGAGCGAACACATATGCACAAGTGAGCCAATGCATCGAGCAGCCAAAACGGCATCAAATACACGCTTTCGCGCACGCCGATGGCGTAGCGGTTAAACAACTCAACCAGGAGATTCCCTATGATTCATGGATACCATGTGGTCTTCGTGACGTATGGTGCGTGGTTGCCGAATGATCCTCGTGGGTCGTGGTCCGACTTTGTCGCGGCCTGGGAACTGTTTCGCTTCGGGCGAGTTCCACGCGGTTCGGCGACCGGGTCGCTGTCCGACCCGAACATCGCACAGCGTCGCAACGAGATTCAACGGAAACTGAAGTACCCGCCCGTGCAATGGAACGGAGTGCAAGCACGCGCGGTCGGTTCAGGAATTGGCAACTCGTCCCGGAAAAATCAATCGGTTGTCTGGGCCTGCTCAATCCTGCCTGAGCATGTGCATCTGGTACTGGCTCGCGGCCGATCGTCTTGCGAGCAAATGACCAACTTTTGCAAAGGCGAGGCGACCAAACAGTTGAATAAGGAATCTCTGCATCCATTGGCCGCTCACGCCGAAAACGGGATCAGCCCGACTCCGTGGGCCAGAAAGCATTGGCAAGTCTTTTTGGACAGCGAATCCGCGATCGAGAACGCGATCGCTTATGTCGAGCAAAACCCCGTGAAAGAAGACAAACCCAAACAAACGTGGGATTTCGTGCAATCCTTCACCGGCATCGAATCCAACATCGTGAGTTATCCAACTTGAATTGTTTAACCGCTACGCCATCGGCGTGCGCGGGAGCGGCGTGTGACTCACTGCACGCACGCCATTGACACACAAGCCTTGTTGCGCCGCTCGCGCGCACGCCGTTGGCGTTGCGGTTAAACAATTCAAACAGGAGTTCCCATCATGCTTCGACACTTACTGTTCATCGCGTTGCTCTTCACAGCCAGCACGCTCGTTGCACAAGACACGGGCAAGAAATACGCCTTGCTGATCGGCGTGGAGACTTACGATCCCTCCGTTCTGCGGCCGTTGGAGTTTTGTGAGGATGACGTGATCGCGCTGGGAACTTCGCTGGATCGGTTGGGGTTCAGCAGCATCGTGATGACGCGCGAGAACTCGATTCCTGCGCGGCGGCCTGGCACGGCCAAGAAGATCAACGATCAATTGGACGGCGTGCTGAAGCTGATCAAGTCGGACAAGGACACGCTGGTCGTGGTCTTGTCCGGGCATGGCTTGCAGTACAAGGACGATCCGCTGGATGCGGAGAAGACGAAGGAAACGTTCTTCTGTCCGGAGGAGGCCGATCCCAAGGACCGGGCGTCGCTGGTGTCGATCAGCGCGTTGTCGAAGAAAGTGACGGGGAGCAATGCCGGGAAAAAACTGTTGGTGATCGATGCCTGCCGCAACGAGGTCACCGCCAAGGGAAACAAAGCGCTGGAGGAGGAACTGGAGCCGGTCGGTCGCCGGGCGCGGACGGAACTCAGTGGCATGTACGCGCTCTTCAGTTGTGCTCCCAAGGAGAAAAGCTGGGAGCATCCCGAACTCAAGCACGGCGTCTTCATCAGTCAGATGATCAAGTACCTCGACGGCCAGGCCGAGTCGTCGCTGTACCCGCGGCAGCAAGTCAGCATTCAGCAGATGGCGGCGTTCGCCTCGCGCGAGACGACCGAGTTTGTGTTCAAACGCTTGAACCAGGAACAGACGCCTGAGTTGGTGGGAAAAGGAACGGACTGGAGCCTGGGACGCATCGGCATCGCGGGATTTCCCATCGGCACGCGAGCCGGTGAGGAACGGGAACTGACCGCGCTGAAGGTTAAGTTCTGCTGGTGCCCGCCGGGAACGTTCACGATGGGCAGCCCGAAGTCGGAAACGGATCGTTCCAGCGATGAGGACCAAGTGCAGGTCACGCTGAGCAAGGGGTTTTGGATGGGGAAGTACGAGGTCACGCAGAGTGAATGGCAGCAAGTGATGCGGACGACGATCCAGGAACAAGCCCAACAGGGGACGTTCTTAAAAGAGGCCAAGGGAGTTGGCGCTCGTTTTCCCATGCATTATGTGAATCACGACGAAGCGACGGAATTTTGCCGCAAGCTGACGGATCAAGAACGACGTGCGGGACGCTTGCCGGCGGATTGGGAAATCCGGCGGCCGAGCGAGGCGGAGAGGGAATACGCCTGCCGGGCCGGAACGTCAACCCCGTGGGCCTTTGGGAACAGCTTGAGCAGCACGTTGGCGAATGTGGACGGCAAAGGGACGACGGAAGTCGGTTCGTATCGGCCAAACGACTGGGGCTTGTGCGACATGCATGGGAACGTGTGGGAGTGGTGTTCGGATTGGTACGCGGAGAAGCTTCCGGGCGGTCGTGATCCTGCGGTGCTCCAAGTCTCAGGGGCCTCCTTCCGGGTGTACCGGGGCGGGTGCTGGTACGACTACCCGCAGAACGCGCGGGCGGCGGACCGCAGCAGGCTCACGCCGGGCCTCCGGGTCAACGCCTTGGGCTTCCGGGTGCTCACAGTTCAGTACAAGTAAAGCAGCGCAGCCTGGAGCGTAGGCCCGCAGGCGGAGCCGTAGGTGCCGAAGCGGAAGGCGGAGCGGGGCAGTGACCGTTTAACCGCAACGCCAACGGCGTGTGCGAGTGCGTGCGGACGACCGAGATGTTTCCCCGAGCCCGCGCACGCCGCTGGCGTTGCGGTTAAACTCTCCCACAGGAGCCGCAAATATGAGCGGTGCGGCTTCACTCTTGCGGTTCGGTCATGCGGAACGGGTCGAGTGCCGCGTTGAGTTGTTCTTCCGGCAGGATGTTTTGCTCGCGGCAGAGTTCGCGGATTGTCTTGCCGGAGTGAAACGCTTCTTTCGCGAGGGCTGCCGCCTTTTCGTAACCGATCAGAGAATTGAGGCTCGTCACCATCGACAGGCTTTTCTCAACGAAACTTTCACAAACCGCAACGTTGGCTTGCATTTCTTCGGCACAGAATTCGACGAAGGCATTCGTCGCGTTTGACAGCAGCAAAATACTTTCGAGCGTCGTGTGGCCCATCACGGGCATCATGATGTTGAGCTGAAACTGACCGCCGGTGGCTCCGCTGAACGCGACGCACTGGTCGTTGCCGATCACGCGCGCGGCGACTTGCATCAGGCTTTCGCACATCACCGGATTGACCTTGCCGGGCATGATCGAACTGCCCGGTTGGCGGTCGGGCAACTGCACTTCATAGAAGCCGCAGCGCGGGCCGCTGCCGAGCCAGCGGATGTTGTTCGACACGTTGAACAGCGTCACCGCAATTGCTCGCAATTGACCGTGGCACTCGACCAGACCGTCACGTTGCGCGTTCGCCTCGAAGTGATTGGCCGCCTCGTGAAAGGGGAGACCAGTTTCGTTGGCCAGCACCTCGCACGCGCGGCGAGCAAACTCAGGATGTGTGTTGATGCCGGTCCCGACCGCCGTGCCGCCGATGGGGAGTTCCAAGATCGGCTTGATCGCTTTCTCCGCGCGAGTTACTGACAGTTCCAATTGCCGAGCAAACCCGCTGAATTCCTGGCCGAGCCGAATCGGCGTCGCGTCGGCCAGATGCGTGCGGCCGATCTTGATGATCTGGTCCCATGCTTTTGCCTTCGCCGCCAGCACATCTTGTAATCGCTGGAGCGCGGGGACAAGCTTCGACTTGATCGCCACGCCGACCGCGACGTGAATTGCGGTCGGAAACATGTCGTTGGTGCTCTGTCCCATGTTGACGTGATCGTTGGGATGTACCAGTTTCGACGCCTGAAAGCGGTCGCCGCCAAGCAACTCGATTGCTCGGTTCGCGATGACCTCGTTGACATTCATGTTGCTCGACGTGCCCGACCCGGTTTGAAACACGTCGATCGGAAACTCATTGTCAAACTTCCCGGCGGCGACCTCGCGAGCCGCCGCCAGCATCGCTTCGACTTGTTGATCAGTCAGCCGGTTCTTGCCGGTCTGCGTCAGCTTGCCGAGATCGCGATTGGCGACTCCGGCCGCATACTTGGTCAGCCCCAGCGCGTGAATCGAATCGGGGGACAACGGCCAGCCGGAGATCGGAAAGTTCTCAACCGCTCGCTGCGTCTGTGCCCCGTAATACGCACGCGCCGGAACCTGCACGTCACCCATCGAATCGTGTTCAATACGGTGTTCGCGCATGATTGGTTCTCCGCGAATGAGGGGTCGGGTGTTTGGTTTTTTGAAATTGGCGGGCACTAAGTTTAATTTGCAGATCACGCGGTTGCCCCGCCAATTTCAAAAAACCAAACACCCGACCCCGGCGTGGGCATCCCTCTCTGGCAATGAAAAGACCTGACTTCTCAAAGAGAAGCCAGGCCTTGAAAACCGGAACACTTCAGGTCGATTCCGGCCTAGGGGGTTTTGTCGCCTGGAATGGCCGGAGGTGTCACCGGTGGAAGTTGATTAGCCGGAACCTCCGGCGTGGGTTTGGCCGAAGCCGGCTTCGGATTCAACAAGTCCTTCATCCGCTCTTGCAGCTTCTGGGCGAGTTCATCCTGCGGAGCCAGTTCGACGCACTTGTCGAGTTGCTTCAGGCCGTCCTTGGGATAGCCGAGGAATCCGTAGTGATACCCCAGCAGAAATCGCAATGCCGGCTCCTCCGGCTTTTCGTTGCGTGCTTTTTCCAAGGTACGAAGCTGCGTCGTGTAATCGCCGATCTTGGAATACAGCTCGCGATAGTGCTCAACGACGGTGCCCCATTTTTCCACGGGCAGCATTTGCATGCCAAGTTGTACGGCACCCGCCGCCTCATCGTAATCTCCGGTCGCGAACAGCCCTTGAGCAATCAGCATCATCAAGCCGCCGTTGCCCGGTTCATCAACCAGGGCATGCCGCCAGTTTCGGACGGCTGCGGTATATCGGCCGGCGCGAAATTCTTGTTCACCGAGTGTCGCGAAATCCTGACCGAGCGCCGCAGGATCCTGATCAGCAGTCAGGGGAGACGACTGAGTCTGCGGGTCAGTCTCCTGCGGGTCTCCGACAGGTCCGGTGGTCCCAGTCACGGCAAACGACGACGGCATGTAATACGGGTTGTAGTAGCTGCACGAGGATTGGTAACCGAATGATGGATAAAAGCCACCATATCCAAATCCGCCGTATCCATAACCGCCATAGCCGAATCCGAAGTAGCTGCCGCGATACCACGGCGACCAATAATTCGAATAGTAATAGGGCCAGAAGCCATAGCCTGGATATCCCCAATAGGCTCCAAAGGGCGAACCGAAACTAAGGAAGATCGAAGTCCGCCGTGACGGATGGTTCTGCCAATTGCCGCTCGTCGAATGGTGGCTCCAATTGCTTCCGGATGTTGAATGGCGGAAGTTGGTCGCGTTTTGTCCGAGGCTCGTCGAACCACTTTGAGTCGAATTCAACGCAGTGCCGCCGTTCTTCGCAGTGCCGCCGTTCTTAGTAGAAAGCGAATGAGCGGATTGCTGCGAAGTCGAGGTGGTTCCCGACTGATTTCCCATGACCGGTTTGTGGACGGTGTGCTGCCTTATTCCATTCGTCCCACTGGTTGACGTGAGTGGATTGCCGGTTGAAGAACTCGACGAAAAGTGTCGAGTGGAAAAGCTGGGATTCGAGCTTGTCCCTCCGACTGCGGATGCCGTCCTTGGTGAGTGCATCGACGAGCCGACCGATTGACCGCCGGACTGGCCGCGGACACTCATCGAAGGCTGGGATATTCCTGGGGAATGGCTCATCGACGGTCCTTGTGGCACACTCGTCGAGCGAGAAACTCCACCGCCATGAGAGATCGAAGGAGCGCCGCCTCCGTAATGTCCGCCACTATGGCCGCCACCTCCACCGCCCCCGCGGAAGCCTCCACCTCCACCTCCACCTCCACCTCCACCTCCACCTCCGCCTATATGGCCGCCACCTCCACCACCGCCCATGTGACCGCCACCGCCGCCGCCGCCGCCGTGACCTCCGCCGCCACCTCCACCGCCTCCGTGGCCTCCGAGGGTTGGAACGGCCATCATGGCGAGTCCTCCAACCATCGCACTCAACAGCAGCTTGCTGCAAGTTTTCCGGAACATGACACATCCCCCTTTTTGAGTGAATGTCGTCCGTGACGACTCAGGCATCTGTCCTTGATGCGGGTGAAAATCGCTCAGAGAATTTTACCGCTCTGCCGAGCGGTCGGCATCCCCTGAAAACCAGGAAGGCTGACAGGCATGATGCACGATCCCGCGACTGAGTGCTCGGACAGGACATGACAAAGCAGACAGATTGCCGAATGATGCGAAGACTCTCCCTGCCATCTTTCGCAGATCGGACATTCCTTCTCGTCGTTGTTTTTTACGCCGTCGACAATTTGGTCACTCGGTCAGATCGCGACCGCCAGCATCAATGCGTCTTCGACTGCTCGCGATGCTCGGCCGCGAACTGTTCGTCATCGCGCAGCGCGCGTTTCATCTCGGCCAGCTTCGCGCGGATGCGATCCACCGTGTCGAACACGGGCTTCGAGACGCGACGAACAATCTGTTGCGGGCTGAACTGTTCCAGCTCTTTCACGGTCGCCACCTGCAAGAACTCAAAAATCTGGCGCGCGTGATAATCGTCGTGGAAGAGCATGTAGAGCTTTTCTTCCTGAGTGACGAGCGGGCGGCCGAGCGAGACTTCGGGCTCTTTCGCGGCCTTGCGGGCGGCCGGCTTTTTGGCCTCGGCCGATTTCTTGGGAACAGATTTACCCTTGCTCGCCTTCGGCTTCTTTGCGGACTTTGCAACGACCCGCGCCTTCACCTTCTTCGTGGCCGTTTTCTTCTTGGCCATGAGAGACCCTTTCGCATCCAGGTTGATCTTGCTGACTCACCGTGACTCCGCGATGAGATACCGCTTCACGAACTCCTCGTTGAGCGTGACGCCGAGGCCGGGGCGGTCAGGGACTCGGATGAGGCCGTCGCGGTCGGCTTGGACTCGTTCGAGCGTCAGTTCATTGCGCATCGGGACGTCTTCGACGCAGTCC